>JAGWIM010000077.1 GCA_028873525.1 Pseudomonadota bacterium | reverse complement strand
CATTATCTACCCGAGCAGGTGCTTCCGCTCATCCATAATTTTGCCGGCGACGATACGCTCGGCGACCGTCGGCAGGCGCTGAAATTGCTGGCCGGAAGCTACCTGCACAGCCTGGAAAAACCAACCCGGCTTGCCTTCAGCAGTATCACCGAGATGCTGGGCGAGGCACGCGAGCTGGGCTTTTCCGATCCGGAGATTAACCGTTTCCTGCTGGATCTGAAGCGCCTGCTGCAGCCGCATTGAGCCTGTTCAACCTGCATCGCGGAAAATACCGAAAAACTCCTTGCCGTCATTTACGTTGTCATTATGATTGCATGAAGTCTATTATCTTACTCAATTATAACTATAAAGGACATATATTATGGAAAAGAATAAGGCAAAATTCGCACCTGTATCACTCCATTTGTATAATCAATGGTTAGAGCGGCAAAATTCTGAAGGACCAATGACTAAAGATAAACAATTAAGCCGTTACCAAGCCTATGTTGAAGATGAATATAAAAATCAGCCAAAGGCACGGGAACGTTGCATGACAACAGCAAGGGCTTTATTTTTAGATGCCTCCCGGACCAGGGTGGCAGAATTGCTTGCATTAACGCCACAAGAGTTCAGAGACGAAGTGAGCGCTGCTATGGAACATACGCCAAGTGGAAATTTTGCGAGAAGAATTTCCAAAAAAACTCTCAGTGAAAATGATCACAATGTGGGCGGAGGTGTAATAAGCCATTAGAGCATTTTCGATGTAGTCGCTCATGTTTTTGTCATCCCCGCAGAAGCGGAGATGTTTATCTTTCAGCGGCTTAATAAGCCTTTTCCTGTTTTCGCGCAGGGGCTGGATAATTCATAAATTCCTAAAATTTTAGCGGCAATTGGTGAATAATTAGTCAATATTTTATTAAAAACATATTGATTTTTAAGATTAAATTACATTTTTTTGCTTATCCTGTGTTATGAGCATACATCCTGTGATCCGCACGGCGGGCAACGCGGGGTGATGCGCCATAACCGGATCCTGCGCCATCGCTGCGGCGATGCGCGGGGTTTGAAAAAAAGCAGGAGTTTCCATGCAGACCATGATCCTTTTTTTTCGTGACGACGATGTTGCCGCCATCCTGCGCTACGCCGGCATCTCATGCCTGATCTCGCTGGCGGCCGTCGCCGCGCTGGCAGCATATGACGCCACATATGTATTCCCCGGCGTCATGTAAGTCTGAACTCTTTGTAATCTTGCGTTAGCAACCCGGTAATGTCGGACGGCGCATACTGCCTTCGTAATCAGATGAAGGAGGTTGGATATGCGTATTCCATTCAAAACAACCCTGGCCGGTCTGCTGGCGCTGGCGGCGCTGATACAGCCGGCGTTTGCATTCGATGGCGATCATGGCCGCGACCGCGGACGGCGCTCCTGGCATGAGTGGCATCAGGCGGAGTTTTACCGGCCTGGATTTTACCGGCCTTGGTTTTACCGGCCGCGCCGCCGCGTGATTCTCGGTTATTATGCGCCGGCTTATTATGCGCCGCCGATCGCGTATTACTACCCGCCGCCGGTCTATGCCGCGCCCGCCTACAGCGTCACGACATTCAACTTCAGATACTGACGGCCTGCTTCTCTTTCCTCTCCCCTCCGTCGTCACCCGGCAATATAAAAGATTCTGCGGGTGATCCGGCGGGGCTATGGCAGGCCGCGGGCGAGAACGAATATGAAGCGCGCCGTTTGAGTCGCCGGGGGGGTAATATGAACGCGGATTCCCCGCAGGAGAGCAGCAAAAACTACGGATTTCGTAAAAAACGCTTCCACAAGGCCGGTATTTTGCTATATACAACCCTTCGCAATCACCGGAAGGAAGAGCCATGGCCGTACCTAAAAAGAAGAAAAGCAAATCGGCGCGCGATATGCGCCGCTCGCATCATGCGCTGAAAAAAGTCAAGGCGGTGGAGGACAAAACCACCGGCGAACTCAAGCGCCCGCATCACGTTTCGCCTGACGGCTATTACAATGGCCGCCAGGTGACGAAAGATAAAGTGCGTAGATAGGCCGCATGAAGCCGGCATCGCGAGCGAAGCGCGGCAATCCAGCGGCGGCGCGTCTGCGGCGCAAAGAAATTATGCCGCGCCCATGGCGCCTTTACCGGATTGCCGCGTCGCTACGCTCCTCGCAATGACAAGGTAGGCCATGTCTCCTGGAAAACTCCAGCTCCCGATTGCGCTCGATGCCATGGGCGGCGACAGTGCGCCTGCCTGCGTGCTGCGCGGCGCCGAAATGGCGCTCATCCGCCATCCCGGCATCCGCTTTCTGCTTTACGGCAACCGCCATATCCTCGAACCGCTGGTCGCCCGCATCCCTTTATTGAAAGCCGCCGGCGACATTGTGCACACCGAGGCGGTCATCGCCGGTGACGACAAACCATCCCTCGCCGTGCGGCGCGGGCGTGATTCCTCCATGTGGCTTTCCATCGAATCGGTGAAGGAAGGCCGATCCTGCGCCGTCGTTTCCGCCGGCAATACCGGCGCGCTGATGGCCATGAGCAAGCTCATCCTGCGCACGCTGCCCGGCATTTCGCGGCCGGCCATTGCCGCATTGTTTCCATCGCTGCGCGGCGAATGCGTTATGCTCGATCTCGGCGCCAACGTCGAATCCGACGCGCACGACCTTTACCGCTTCGCCATCATGGGCGACGCCTTCGCCCGCGCCGTGCTCGGCCTTAGCCGCCCGCGCATCGGGCTGCTCAATGTCGGCTCGGAAGATTTGAAAGGTCATGACGAGGTGAAGGCCGCCTTCCAGTTGCTGAAAGAGTCCGCCACCGATATCAATTTCCACGGCTTCGTCGAAGGCAACGACATCGCCGAGGGCACGGTGGACGTGGTCGTTACCGACGGCTTCACCGGCAACGTCGCGCTGAAAACAGCCGAGGGCACGGCGCGGCTCATCCGCACCTACCTGCGCGAGGCCTTCGCCAGCTCGGCCGTCGCGCGTGGCGGGGCGCTGCTGGCATCGGGCGCGCTCAAGGCGGTCAAGGAAAAACTCGACGACCGCAAGCGCAACGGCGCGATGTTTTTAGGCTTAAACGGCATCGCCGTCAAAAGCCACGGCGGCGCCGACGCCACCAGTTTCTGCAACGCCATCTCGGTTGCAGTCGAGTTGGTGACGCACCACATCAACGCGCGCATCACCCAGGAAATCAAGCTGTCCGCCAAGCCGCAACCGGCGCTTGAAACCGCCGGGGGAGAGCCGGGCTGATGCTGCGCTCCGTTGTGCTTTCCACCGGCGCCTACCTGCCCGCGCGCGTCATGACCAATGCCGAGTTTGAAAAAACGCTCGACACCAGCGACGATTGGATTGAAGGGCGCACCGGCATCACGCAGCGCCATATCGCCGCCAGGGATGAACTGACTTCCGACCTTGCGACCAAGGCCGGCAAGCAGGCGATTGAAAGTGCCGGCGTCCCCGCCGATTCCATTGATCTCGTCATTCTCGCCACCACCACGCCGGATGAGACGATGCCGGCCACCGCCGTCAAGATACAACAGCAGCTTGGCATCACCAGGGGCGCGGCGTTCGACCTCAATGCCGCCTGCAGCGGGTTCGTCTATGCCATGGCCGTCGCCAATAACTTTATAATATCGGGACAGGTGAAGCGCGCGCTGGTCATCGGCGCCGAAACCTATTCGCGCATCCTCGACTGGAATGACCGCGGCACCTGCATTCTGTTCGGCGACGGCGCGGCGGCGCTGCTGCTGGAAAGGCAGGAGCAGAAAGGCACGAATGACGACCGCGGGGTGCTGTTTGCCGGCATACATTCCGACGGGCAATACGCGTCGCTGCTAGGCACGCAGGGCGGCGTGTCATCGACGCGAACGGCAGGGACGGTGTTCATGGCCGGCAAGGAAATCTTCCGTCATGCCGTCGCCAGGATGCCCGATGCCGTCGAAGAAGCGATGAGCGCCACCGGCCTGCCGCTTTCGGCCATTGACTGGCTGGCGCCGCACCAGGCCAACCAGCGCATCCTGGACGGCGTCGCCCAGAAACTGCATATAAGCCCGGATAAAGTGATTTCCACCGTCGCCGGCCATGCCAACACCTCGGCGGCCTCGATTCCGCTGGCGCTGCATGTCGCCAGCCATGACGGACGCTTGAAACGCGGCCAGCTCGTCGCCTGCCCGGCGCTGGGCGCGGGGCTGACGTGGGGATGTACGGTGGTGCGGTGGTAGCGGCCAGCAGCCAGTAGCCGGCGGTCAGTTAAACAGGATTATTGCTGGCCGCTGACCGCTGGACACTGGTCGCTCAACTACCCGCTTGATTTCCTTCTCTAAACACGCTAAGCACTAATATACTGTCAACCCATCGGGAAGAAAAAATCATGAGCAAAACCTTAACCCGCGCCGATCTGAGCGCCTCCGTCTATAAGCAAATCGGCCTGTCGCTGCAGGAGTGCAACGCGCTGGTGGACTCGGTCATTGATGAAATCTGCACGAGCCTCGAGCAGGGCGACGCGGTGAAGCTGTCGTCGTTCGGCACGTTCAATCTGCGCAAGAAAAAACAGCGCATGGGGCGCAATCCGAAAACCGGCGTCGAGGTGCCCATCACCTCGCGCACGGTGCTGTCATTTAACGCGTCAAACCTGCTGAAGGCCAAGGTGAACGCCAGCCTGGCCGGCAAGAAATAACCGCACCCGGCCGCATCGGCGGTTGTACCGCGGTTCTGGAAGGAGCATGCGTATGCAACTTGACCTTTTGGATAAAGACGCGAAGAAAGCATATGCGCCGAATATGCCGCAGCCCGATTCCGTAGAAGAACACAAGGCCGACGGCGCCTTCAAAACCATCAGCGAGGCATCGGCCATGCTCGGCGTGCCGCAGCACGTCCTGCGCTTCTGGGAAAGCCGGTTCGCGCAGATCACGCCGCTCAAGCGCAGCGGCGGGCGGCGCTATTACCGTCCGGAGGACATGGACATCCTCTCCACCATCAAGCACCTGCTCTACAAGCAGGGCTACACCATTGAGGGGGCAAAGAAAGCCTTCGGCGCGCGCGGCAAAGAGGAAACGCCGCCGCCGGCGCAGGGCTTAACCGACCGGCAGCACGGCCAGCTTTCAGTCATCCGGCAGGAACTGCGCGGCCTGCGCGAGGCGCTCAAGCCCTATATCACCGCCTGACCCTTCCTGTACACCCACACATGCGCCGGCGGCAGGTTACCCATCACCAGCTTCTTGCGCCTGCCGTGCAGATGATACTGGCGCAGATGCTGGCGGCCGACCGGCGAGCGCGGGCCATAGGTAAATTGAATCAGCGCGGTGTCGTGGCCGACGGCGGCGGCCATCTGGTGTAAAACGGCCAGCCGCACCGGCTTCGGCATACCGAGCAGCGGCAGGCTGGAGACGATGGCATTGATGCGGTTGATACCGGCGCCGATCAGCACCTTGTCGAGATCGATGACATCGGCGCAGAGAACGTTCAGCCCGGGAAACTGCGACGAGAGGATAACATGCAGCTTGCGGTCGCGCTCGATGACGACCAGCCGCTCAGGCGGAATGCCGGAGGCCAGGAGCGCGTGCGTCACCGCGCCGGTGCCGCCGCCCAGTTCGATGATGACGCCCGGCTTTTTTACATCCACCTCGGCGGCCATGGCGTTGGCGAGTCCGCGTGAACTGGGTAAGAGCGCGCCGATTTTCAGCGGCGAGCGCACCCACGCCGCCAGAAAATGATGGCGGCGTACGCGCGGACGTGGCAGGGTGGAGGTCTGTTTCTTCAGCATACGG
The DNA here is from genome assembly GCA_028873525.1 of Pseudomonadota bacterium. GTDB lineage: Bacteria > Pseudomonadota > Alphaproteobacteria > Rickettsiales > SXRF01 > JABDCD01. The sequence goes on along the minus strand of JAGWIM010000077.1, from coordinate 4,114 downwards.
CTGTTCCCTGTTATTTTTTCTTATCGTATCATTGCGTCACCGCACCAGCGTCCTTGTACCATGAACAAACAAAAAATCGACCGGATATTTGCACGTTTCGCGGCGCGCGATCCGGCACCCGGAACCGAGCTTGATTATACCAACGAGTTTACGCTGCTGGTGGCCGTGGTGCTGTCGGCGCAGGCGACCGACAAGGGCGTCAACAAAGCCACCCCTGCCCTGTTCAAGGCCGCCCCCACGCCGAAGAAAATGCTGGCCGTCGGCGAGGACGGACTTAAAAAGCATATCAGAACCATCGGGCTGTTCAACAGCAAGGCCAGGAACATCATCGGCTTAAGCAAAAAGCTGGTGGAGGAATTCGGCGGCAAGGTGCCGCACACGCGCGAGGAACTGCAAACATTGCCGGGCGTGGGCAGGAAAACCGCCAATGTCTGGCTCAACTGCGCGCTGGGGAAGCACACAATTGCGGTGGATACGCATGTGTTCCGCGTGGCAAACCGTATTGGATTATGTAAAACGACGACGCCGGAAAAAACGGAAGCGGCGCTGGAAAAAACCATTCCCGACAAATGGAAACGGCACGCGCACCACTGGCTGATCCTGCACGGGCGCTATACCTGCGTCGCCCGCAAACCCAAATGCCCGGGGTGTTTAATTAAGAATTTATGTGGGTTTCCTCAAAAGACCGGGTAACGGCGCTGATATTCCATTCTTACCTCGTCGGGTGTATAAGACTCCAGTTTATCATTCGTTTTCAAATTCTTGATTATTGCGATGATCACCTGGCTTCAATCCGGAATACCATGACATTATACTATTGTTATGTTAGGCTTCGCTGCATGGCGCTTAACGAAAAGTTTGACATAAACATTCGGGCGCAAGGTGCCCTCTCCTACCCTCTCCCGCTTGCGGGAGAGGGGAATGCCGGACTTTTCGTTAAGCGCCATACTTACGGTTCGTAATCAAGGTTATGATTTATCATTATATTCAATGGCAAAACCTTTTTCCGGCAAGCGCACCCTCAAAACCCGCGTCAAGACAGCGCGGAAGCGTTCGAATTCCTCGACGCGCTGGCTGGAGCGCCAGCTCAACGACCCATATGTGAAACGCGCCAGGCAGGAGGGCTACCGTTCGCGCGCCGCCTATAAGCTCATCGAACTGGACGACCGATTCAAATTCTTAAAACCCGGCAAAACCGTGCTTGATCTCGGCGCGGCGCCCGGCGGCTGGACGCAGGTGGCCGTCGCCAAATCGCGCTCGCTGCCCGATGCGCCCAGGGTCATCGCCGTGGATATATTGCCCATGCCGGGGATTCCCGGCGCAGTTGTTTTGCAACTCGATTTTCTGTCCGCCGCCGCGCCGCAGAAAATCCGCGCACTGCTGCCTGATGGCGTGGACATGGTGCTGTCCGACATGGCGCCCAACACCATCGGCCACACCGCGACCGACCACCTGCGCATCGTGGCGCTGCTCGAAGCGGCGTATCCGTTCGCCTGCGAGGTGCTGAAGCCCGGCGGCGTCTTCATCGCCAAGGTCTTCCAGGGCGGCGCCGAACGCGAACTGCTGGCGCGGATGAAAAAAGATTTCGATTCGGTCAGGCACGCCAAGCCCAAAGCCAGTCGATCCGGATCGTCGGAGATGTATGTGGCGGCGACGGGGTTCAAAGGGCACAAAAATGCGCCCGATGTGAGAGGTTAGCCGCCAGATGTCAAGAACGTTCCGACATCTGGCATCCGGCGTCTGTTGTCTGCTTATGGCCTGCGCCGCGCCGCAGGTGCAGCATTATCCGCCCGCCGCCGCTGAAAAAGCCGCGCTGCCGGAAAAAAGCTGGCTGCCGGAAGGAAAACCAAAGGCCGTTATCGTGGCGCTGCATGGCTTCAATGATTACAGCAAGGCATTCGCCGGCGCCGGAAAATTTTTCCGGACGCACGGCATCGCCGTCATTGCCTATGACCAGCGCGGCTTCGGTAGTACGCCGGATGTCGGCATCTGGCCGGGCCGAGAAAATCTTATTTCCGACGCGCGCCGGCACGTATTACAGGCGAAGCATCGCTGGCCGCGTGTGCCGGTTTACCTGCTCGGCGAAAGCATGGGCGGGGCGGTGGCGATCGTGGCGTTGGCCGATCCCGCCTTTCCCAAAGTGCAGGGGGTGATACTGGCGGCGCCGGCGCTGTGGGGCGACGGCACGATGAACCCGCTCAACCGCGCCTTGCTGTGGCTGCTGGCGCACAGCGTTCCTTCCGGCAAGCTGAGCGGCAAGGAACTGCACATCCTCGCTTCCGACAATATCCCCATGCTGCGGCGGCTGGCCGCCGACCCGCTGGTCATCAAGGCGACGCGCGTTGACGCCATTTACGGCCTCATGCAACTGATGGACGACGCATATGACAACGTGCCCGATGTTAAAACGCCGGTGCTGCTGCTATACGGCGCGCATGACGAGATAATACCGCGCGCTGCCATCAACGCCTGCCGGCCGCGCTTCACCGCGCCGATGGCTTACCGCTATTACCCACACGGCTACCATATGCTGCTGCGCGACCTGGAGGGCAAGCGCGTGATGACGGATATTTTGAAGTGGATACAACGGTGAACAGCTTGAATACCGCCGAACCATTGTCGTCATGGCACGCCCGCGCCAATAACGCATGCAAAGGAAAAAATGCCAAAAATATTTATAATATGCTGTTCCATATATATAAATTAGTTGTAACACAATCTTAACTGGAGTAAGTGTAGGGTGATGGTACAATTCTTGTATAGGGTTGGGCGTTTACCGGCCATCAGGAAGTGGAATGAAACGACTATTCATCATAGCGCTGACCGTGCTGGCGTTTTCACCGGTTTCGGCCTACGCCGAAGATGCGCTCATCAGTGGTGCTAAACTGTGCACGATACATCTGCCGCGTTACGAACGCGAATACGCCATCCCGACGCATCTGCTGGCGGCCATCGCCGTCACCGAATCAGGGCGCTACCATGACGGCCTGAAGATCAAGGTTCCCTGGCCGTGGACAATCAACGCCGACGGCAGGGGCTACGTCTATAACAGCAAGGAAGAAGCCATCGCCGCCGCCAGGGCGTTCAGGGCGCGCGGCGTGCAGAGCCTCGACGTCGGCTGCATGCAGGTCAACCTCTACCATCATCCGCACGCGTTTTCGTCACTGGAGCAGGCCTTTGATCCGCAAAGCAACATCGCCTATGCCGCCGGTTTCTTAAGCGGTCTATACCAGCAGGACGGGTCGTGGAGGCAGGCGGCCGCCGATTACCATTCAAAAACGCCGCGCCTGGGGCGCGAATATGTCAGCGAGGTCTATGATAGCTGGTATCAGATCATCCGCAAGCTGCGCGCCGCGCGGTTGCAGGCGGCGGATAATGAAATGGCGGCAGCCGATGAAACGGACGGCGCGCCGCGCGTCATTCATGCCGGCGCGAAACGGCGCCACGATAAAGCGGCGGCTTACCAGCCGGTACACATGGACAGCATTACCCTTGCCCGTTATGACTCGAACGACCGCGTCGTCGCCGCCACCCGTCCCGACCGGACGCCGGTGGTTCCCGCCGTGGTGGTACAGGCGCAGCCGATGTCCGCCGCTCCGCTGGCCGTCGCCGAAACCAGGCCGGTGCTTACCGATGCGCCGGCCTCAGGCGGCGCGCCGCCGTCAGGCGCCGGCGCCGATCGCAGGAACGGCCCAACCTTTATCTTCAGTGATTGAAACTTGGCCGTCCTTTGCTATGCTGGCTTCCATGCAACCGTTTGAAGTCATCGAAGTGAACACCCTGAAAGCCGCATGTGACGGCGGCGGCGGCGCGCTTGGCCATCCACGCGTATTCCTGCGTATCGACCGGGACAAGGGCGAAATCGCCTGCCCCTATTGCAGCCGCACCTATGTGCTGAAGCCCTCTGCGCTTTATGGTCATTCCGAATAATATTTGCACATTGTTGACGATTTGACGGTACGTGCCGTTGAATGACGACAACGTGGATTTGCGGGAACGCGTTGTGGCGTTTGTCCGTGAGGGCGGCGGCAGGGGCGGAAGCGAAGCGCCATGTACCGAGGTTGCCGAAGATGTCTCCTGAAAGCAGGAGGCGCTGACCTTCAGCAATTCAACA
>JAGWIM010000076.1 GCA_028873525.1 Pseudomonadota bacterium | reverse complement strand
AGTTGTCAGTTAACCGTTATCAGATAAAAAGGCCATTGATAATGGTATTGAAGCCCCATCTGTCAACTGTTAACTGACAACTGTCAACTGCCCATGCGCCCTGAAACCCTTCTTTCCACCCTCGGCTGTATGCCTGATGAGCACCGCGGTGCCGTCAATACGCCGGTTTACCGCGCCTCGACCATTCTTTTCCCGACGCTGGCCGAGTTTGAAGCCGCCGATCGCGGCGAGGCGCCTTACGCCACTTACGGCCGTTACGGCACGGTGCTGACCGACGCGCTGGAAAATACCATCGCCACGCTGGAAGGCGCCGACCATGCGATTGCGCTGTCCTCCGGACTGGCGGCGATTACCCTGTCCCTGCTCACCTTCCTCAAAAGCGGCGACCATCTGCTGATGGTGGATACGGTGTACGGCCCGGCGCGGCGGTTTTGTGACCATGAGTTGAAGCGCTTCGGTGTCGAGACCACCTATTATGACCCGGCGGCTGGCGCCGGGATCTCCGCCCTGATTAAAGAAAATACCCGCGTGGTCTATGTCGAAAGCCCGGGGTCGCTGACCTTTGAGGTGCAGGATATTCCAGCCATCGCCAAGGCGGCGCATGCGAAAAATTGCCTCGTCATCGGCGACAATACCTGGGCGACGCCTTTATACATCAGGCCGTTCGACCTGGGCATGGACATCTCGATTCATTCGGCGACCAAATACATCTCCGGCCATTCCGACCTGGTGATGGGCACGGTATCCTGCAGGGAAAAGCATTACAAGCCGCTGCTGCGCACATTCCGCAACACCGGCGGCTGCCCGGGAGGCGATAATTGTTACCTCGCGCTGCGCGGCATTCGCAGCATGGCGGCGCGGCTGGCGCAGCAGTCCGGAAACGGGCTGAAAGTGGCGGAGTGGCTTAAGAAAAGGCCGGAAGTGGCGGCGGTGCTGCATCCGGCGCTGCCCGGCGCACCGGGACATGACCTCTGGAAGCGCGATTTCACCGGCGCCTGCAGCCTGTTCGCCTTCGTGCTGCAACAGGAGGCGCCGCCGGCAGGGCTGGCCGCCCTGTTCGACGGGCTGGAACTGTTCGGCATGGGCTATAGCTGGGGCGGCTTCGAGAGCCTGCTCATCCCGCTTGACCTTCAGAATATACGCACGGTGACCGATTGGCCATATGCCGGCCGGGCACTTCGTATCCATATCGGCCTGGAGCATCCGGACGATCTTATCGCCGACCTTGAGGCCGGCTTCAAACGGCTGAAAAAGACTTGATTTATTTCCTCCCCTTGAGGGGGAGGGGCAGGTAGGGGGCACGTGAACGCCGCTGAAAAAAATACTCATCTCCCTATCCTCTTCCGCCAGGATAGAAGATTTTTTTTTGGCATCCTCGCGTTGGTCTCCCTGATCAACATCGCGCCGATGGTCATGTTCCATGTCGGCGGCGACGTTTTTGCCCATATCGCCCTGAATGATTGTTTTTCCACCCAGTTCTGGCAGGGCGATCTTTATCCACGCTGGTGCCTGGCTGGAAATGCCGGTCTGGGTGCGCCGTTTTTCCTGTTTTATTTTCCCCTGCCTTATTATGTCCTGGCGCTGCTGCACCCGCTCGAATGGCTGGGTGTCTCGCCCTACGGCCTGCTGACGTTAAGCTGCCTGCTGGCAACGTTTCTTACTGCCTGCGCCTGCTATAGCTGGCTGAAAGACATGGTTGCGCCCGGATACGCGCTGATTGCTGCCGCGCTGTTGCTGTTCATGCCCTACCGCATGGAAATGTTGCTCGGCCGCTTTGCCTATGCCGAACTATGGAGCATGGCCTGGCTGCCACTGATCTTCAAATACACCCGCCGCCTCTGCCTGGATGATAAAAACGCCATCCTGCCGCTGGCAGCGGCGTTCGCACTCATGCTGCTGTCGCATGTCCCCTGTGCGATTGTCGGGGTGATAGGCAGCGGCGCCTACCTGATACTGATGACCGGCGGCGCATGGCTGCCGAAATGGCGCTACGGACTGTCACTGTTGTGGGGAAGCCTGATGGTTGCGTTTTATCTTGTGCCCGGCGCCTATTACGCCCGTTTCGTGCATGTAGAAAATATCGACAAGACCTGGAGTAATGTTTTTCCCAGCCTGCAAACGATTACCCATTTCGGCCTGTGGCGCCCGGCGATTATGATCGCGGTGATGATTGCGGCAACCGGCCTGTTTATCATCCATATGTTGTTGCATCGCCGCCGCATAGCGGATGGCTTTACGCAGCATGAATTATTCGCATGGGCGGCGATCGCGGTTCTGGCGCTGTTTCTTTTCCTGCCGGTCAGCGCGCCCGCCTATGCGCTGCTTGGCCGGCTGTCCAGGTTCGTTTTCCCCTGGCGCATGCAGGCCATCTTCGCTCTGTGCGCCACTTTCATGTTGGCGCAGTGGATGCAATACCTGGCGCCCCTACGGCGGCGCGATACATGGGCGGCGGATATGGCGGCGCTGGGCGCATTGCTGACTTTACTGGCCTATTTTCAGCTTACTATTTACCAGGGCGGTAAAAACGGCCGGTTTGCGGTTCTGGCGGCAGCCGATGTCGAGACCGATCCTCAATACCAGCCAACCTGGAGCGATCGCAAGCATTTCAATGCGGTGTACGTCCTTGACCGCTACAACCGGCGTGGAAGCCGCTCTGAAGCGATGGCGATTTCCGGAACCGGACAGGTGGAAGTCGCACGCTGGGCATGGGACGGCATCGCACTGGCAACACAGGCGTCAAACATCATGACTGTCCGGCTTAACCAGCTTTATTTTCCTGTCTGGCGGGCGCAGATGGAAAGAGGCGCGCCGGCCATACTGTATCCCGAGCCACGGAGCGGGCAGATGCTCGTGGACGTTCCGCCCGGCAGACATTATATCACGCTGACCTATGCCGTCAGCCATGCCGCACCATGGCTGGTTCGGATCGCCAACCTTGCCAGCATTGCCGCCGTGTTGTTATGGCTGGAAAAATATTACCGCGCCGGGAGTTGTGTTTTGACAAGTCGATTGTCACCTGTTAGAGCGGGCGGCAAATACAATAAAAAAATAAAAAAAATCCTAAGCTGTAATATTGTTGTTATATAAAAATTTTAACAACCGTAATGGGGATGATTCTTATGCAAGCCATACTCAATTCCTTTTTCGTATTATGTTTTGTGGGGCTGGCGGCCACGCTCGCCTACCAGACCGGGTTCGCGCAGGAAATCCCCGTCACCACCGCGACAACAGCGGCGGCGCTTGCTCCCGCCGCCGGGAGCGGCATGACGCTCGATACCGGATCCACCGCCTGGATGCTGACCTCGGCGCTGCTCGTGCTGATGATGACGCTGCCGGGACTGGCGCTCTTTTACGGCGGCATGGTGCACAAGGAAAGCGTGCTGGCGACGCTGATGCAGGCCTTTGTCGCAACGACCCTGGTTTCCATCCTCTGGTGCGCATATGGCTATTCGCTGATTTTCACCGAGCATAACGGCTTCATCTGGTCTTTAAGCAAGGTCATGATGCACGGCATCGGCGTCAACACGCTGACGCCCGCGCCGATGGCCTCGGTCGGCGTGCCGGAAAGCGTGTATGTCGTCTTCCAGATGACTTTCAGCATCATCACCTGCGCGCTGATTTTCGGCTCGGTGGCGACGCGCATCAAATTCTCCTCGGCCATCGTCTTCATCGCCCTATGGTTCACACTGGTCTATTGTCCGATCGCGCATTGGGTGTGGGGACCGAAGGGCGTGCTCGGCGGCGCCGGCATTGATAACTATAAAGGACTGTTCGGCTATGGCGGCGCGCTGGATTTCGCCGGCGGCACGGTGGTACACATCAACGCCGGTATCGCCGGTTTGATGGCGGCCATTGTGCTCGGTAAGCGCAAAACCTTCAACCTGCCCGCCGGTGAGCAGGCGCCACCCTATAACATCGTTCTTTCGATCATCGGCGCGAGCCTGCTGTGGGTTGGCTGGTTTGGTTTCAACGCCGGGAGCGCGATCGCCGCCAACGGGAACGCCGGCATGGCCATGCTGGTGACGCATGTCGCCACCGCGGCGGCCTCGCTGGCCTGGATGACCGCCGAGTGGCTGACGCGCGGCAAGCCCAGCGTCATCGGCATCATCTCCGGCGCCGTCGCCGGGCTGGTCGCCATTACCCCGGCCTCGGGCTTCGTGGACTTCGGCGGGTCGCTGGTCATCGGCATCGCCGCCGGCGTGCTGTGCTTCTGGGCATGTAGCCTCAAGTTCAAGTTCGGTTTCGACGATTCGCTTGATGTCTTCGGCGTGCACTGCATCGGCGGCATCATCGGCGCGCTGCTTACCGGCATTTTCGCCGTCAAAGCCATCGGCGGCGCCGATGGCGGCTTCGACCAGTTACTTGCCCAGCTTGGCGGCGTTGTCTGCACTATCGTCTGGTGCGGTATCGTCTCGTTCATCATCCTCAAGGTAATTGACGCGGCGATGGGCCTGCGCGTGGATGAAGCCACCGAACATGCCGGTCTCGACCTTGCCATACACGGCGAGAAGCTGCACTAAAACCCGGCGCGAGTGAATACATATGGAGGTCTGGTATAATTAACCCGGCCCCCGCCGCGCGGCAGGGTCAAAAAGCATGACCAGTTGCTCGGTCATCGTTTCTCCGAGCTTATCGATATCGGCAATTTTCACGGCGCGCTTGTAATAGCGGGTCACGTCATGACCGATGCCGATGGCGACCAGTTCAATCGGTGTCTCGGTTTCAATGCGCTCAATCACCTCGCGTAAATGCCAGTCGAGATAGTTGCCGCCATTCGCCGAAAGCGTGCCGTCATCGACCGGCGCACCGTCGGAAATCACCATCAATATGCGCCGTTGCTCCTGGCGCTTCAGCAGCCGGTCACATGCCCACAGCAGCGCCTCGCCATCAATATTCTCCTTCAAGATTCCATCCTTGAGCATGAGGGCGATATTCCTGCGCGACCTGCGCCAGCCGCTATCTGCGGATTTGTAGACGATATGCCGCAAATCATTAAGCCGCCCCGGATGCGCCGGACGCCCATCTTTGATCCACTGTTTACATGAGCTTCCACCTTTCCATTCGCGTGTCGTGAAGCCGAGGATTTCGACCTTGACGCCGCAGCGCTCCAATGTGCGGCTTAGGATGTCGGCAGAAAGCGCGGCGATGGTGACGGGACGGCCGCGCATCGAGCCGGAATTGTCGATGAGCAGGCTGACCACGGTATCGCGGAATTCGGTGTCTTTTTCAATCTTGTAGAACTGGCGCTCGTCGGGATGGATAACGATGCGCGCCAGCTTTTTGCTGTCGATCATGCCGTCTTCCTGATCGTAAAGCCATTGCCGCGCCTGCCGCGCCAGCAGCAACCGCTGCAATTTTGCCGCCAGCCGTGCCGTGAGGCTTTGGAACTGCATAAGTTTCTGGTCCAGTTGGCGGCGCAAATGCTCAAGTTCCATGGGCGTGGCCAGCGCACTGGCGGAAATCACCTGATCGAACTGCGCGGTATAGGCATGATAGGCGCGCTCTGGCGGCGCTTCTTCCGGGTGGTTGAGCGGGTAGGGGGACATGCCGGTTTCCTTGGTTTTTTCCGGCGATGTTTTCTCGCCTGCCGCTCCCGGCGATCCCGGTATAAACGCAATCTGCGGCGTTCCCTGCGGCGAGGCCATGCCCGGCGTACCGCTGCCCGGTTCATTGTCCTGTCCGGCATCCGGCGATGGGGTGGAATCTTCCACTGTATCATGCCCGCCGGTGTCGTCGCCGCGTTCCAGCGCCTTGATGTCGTGCGACAATACCTCAATCAGATCCAGCGCCAGTTTGGCAAAGGCTTTCTGGTTGCCGACCTTGCTCTGCATTTTTGCAAGCAGGGGTGCTGCGGCTTTTATATCTTTTTCAGGCTTGGTTTCCGGCAATTGCTGGATGATTTTTCGCGCCTGCAATTCGAGCGTCGCCAGCATTTTTTTTGAACCGTCGCTGGTATTTTTCCGCCTGAACTGCTGCTCAAACCACCGCGCCAGATTATACCGTACCCCGGTAAGGTATATACCCCCCCTGGCATCGACACGCACATCCTCCAGCATATCGAATACCGCTGCCGCCGCACCGGATGCCGGCCTGAGTTTATGATGCAGCGCCGCGTCGTGATAGCGCACGGCAAACGCCGCGTGGTCGGCCTCGCCGCGAATCAGCGGCAGCGTTTCCGGCGAAGGCATATCGGAGAGCGGCGGCAGGGCGATGTCGGCATTCGTTGCCAGTCCGAACCCGACGGTAAGCTGGCGCTTCGTCGCCAGCGCCCGCGTGGCGGCGGCGATGGAGGTTTTAAGAGTGGCGAGAGATTTTTCCATTTTTAGCTCCCCCCTTCCGCCGTCGCTCGGAGGTACAAAAGATTCTGTGAGTATCCCGGCGGAGCTATGGCAGACACGTGAGAGAGAGCGGCTGACCCAGCCTTCGCCCTTCGGGCTTCGGCAGGCAAGGCGCGACGTGTCCGTCGAAGTCTTGGCAAAGACGGAAGCGTGGGGGGTATGGCAACGCTAAATTTACCCCCCACGACTCGAACGGCGCACGTTGTGCTTGTTCTCGTCTGCTCCCCCTCAAGGGGGGAACTAAAGTACGGGGATAATGGAAACATTAAAACAGCGCTGATAATATTCGGCGATGATGGCGCGCTCGTTCTCGTCGCACTTATTGAGGAAGGTGAAGCGGAAAGCCTGATGGATGTCGCCGAAAATCTGCACGTTTTCCGCCCAGTTGATGACGGTGCGCGGCGACATGACGGTAGAAATATCGCCGGCGGCGAATCCTTCGCGCGTGAGGCCTGCCATGGCGATCATGCTGCGCGCGGCATCTTTCTGCCTGGCCATTTCCTTCACCTTGGCCAATATGACTTTCAACTCGTCATCGGGCGCCAGATAATTGAGATGCGCCACGACATTCCAGCGGTCCATCTGCCCCTGGTTGATGACCTGCGTGCCGTGATAAAGCCCGCTGGCATCGCCTAAACCCACCGTGTTGGCGGTGGCGAACAACCGGAAAAACGGGTGCGGCGTGATGACGCGGTTCTGGTCGAGCAATGTGAATTTTCCATCGGCCTCCAGCACGCGCTGGATGACGAACATCACGTCGGGACGCCCGGCGTCATACTCATCGAACACCAGCGCCATCGGCCTTGAGAGCGCCCATGGCAGGATGCCTTCCTGAAATTGCGTCACCTGCTGGCCGTCTCTCAGTGCAATCACGTCGCGCCCGACCATGTCGGTGCGGCTGATGTGGCTGTCAAGGTTGATGCGCACGCACGGCCAATTGAGGTGCGCCGCCACCTGCTCGATATGCGTGGATTTTCCGGTGCCGTGCCAGCCCTGCACGATGACGCGGCGGTTATGGGCGAAACCGGCGAGAATGGCGCACGTCGCCTCCGGATCAAAATGGTAATCGGGATCGATGTCCGGCACGTGCTCCTCGCGCGCCGAAAAAGCCGGAAGCTGCGTATGCCACTTGATACCAAATAATTTTTCAGCAGAAACGAGCTTATCCGGTGCGTCGGAAACAGTAATATCTTTTGCGGGTCTGGTCATTATGCCCATTCATATCAAAAGGAATCGAGATGCTCAAGCAGCACGCGATAGGCCACGGTGATTTTCTTAAAAATTTCCTCGGATGTCTTGTCGCCCCTGTTGACATCGGGATGGTGCTTTTTCACCAAAGCGCGGTAATGCCGCTTGAGCTGGCGGGCGGTGTAGGGATAATTCATCTCCAATGTCCGCAGCGCTTTTTGCAGCTTCGGCGGCGCAGGCGCGGCGCGGAATGCCTTGCTGCCGGGGTTCAGGAATTCATAGAGCGCGTCCTGAATCTGGTGATAGGATTGCCGGACGCGGCTCTCTCTGCTCCAGGTGGGGCGGTGGCCGGTGACGGCGTCTCTGATGAAGTCCTCGATAGCAGCCGCATCGAAACCTTTGAAAAAATCCCATTGCCTGTTGTGCTCACGCACATGCTCGAGGCATAGCCAGCGGTAATCATGCAGCCGGTTTTTCGATTTCGGCGCTTTATACATACCGGGTTCGGCGCAGCCTTCGGCTTCGCAGCGCACCGAGGCTTCGGGCGCGATATGCGGCGCGTAATCGGTTTTCTTTTGGTAACTCATGCGCTAGAATTATATCATGAATCGCGCCGGACGCATAACCTCAATCTTAACGCGTGAGCTGAAACCCGCGCGGCTTGAGCTACAGGATAATTCGGAAAAACATGCCGGCCACGGCGGCGCAAGGCCGGAAGGCGAAACACACTATGCGTTGCTGATAGAATCGGCGCAGTTCGCCGGAAAAAACAGGGTTCAGAGGCACCGGATAATTCACGCGCTGCTGGAGGGCGAATTCAAAACCGGCCTGCACGCGCTGGCGATTCAGGCGCTGGCGACGGGAGAATGATTCGTCATTGTTCGAATCGGCGAAATAAATTCCAGGAATTCATCTTGCTGGATTACCCTGGAATCACTTACACGATTTGGGTGATGGCGAAGAATTTAAGCGCTCACCAATTCCTTTTTCCTGGCCTTCGGCGCTTTTTCTTCTTCCTCTTCTTCGTCTTTCACCAGCGCCAGGATTTCTTTCACCAGCGCTTTAACCTCGCCCGCGGCACGGCTGCCCGGCTCCACTTCGGTGGCGGCGCGGCCTTCCATCAGCGCGGCGGCGAACAGCACGCGGCTGCCCAGCGTTGTTTCCGCAAGGTCGGTAAGCTCCTCGCGGATGATGCCGGCGAGGCGCGAATTGGCCGGCACGCGGTTGAGCAGCACTTTCACCGGGATTTTCTCGGCTTTGGCTAATTCGAGCGTGGCTTTAGTTGCCCATAAATCGGTGGGACTCGGCTGTACCGGGATAAGAATGAAATCGGCGCTGCGGACAGCGGTGCGCGCTTCGGTTTCGGTGTGCGGCGGACTGTCGATGATAATGAAATCGCATTGCTTGCGCAGGCGCGCCACCTCGCTGCCGACGCGCCAACCGGACAGCGCGTTGAAAACGAGGCCGGTATAGCCTTCGCCAAACCTTTTTTCGCGCAGCCCGTGCCAATAGGAGAGGCTGCCCTGCGGGTCGATGTCGAGCGCGGCGACGCGGTTGCCTTTTTGCGCCAGCGCCACGGCGATGTGCGCCGCCACCGTGGTTTTGCCGGCGCCGCCTTTTTGCTGTGCTATCGTGATGACTTTTGCCATACTATGCGCTCCTGTTGCTAAACTCCGCGAATCGCGCTAGCGATTGCGCATGGATCCGTTGCCCTTTATCCCGTGCAGCCTAACGGCTCACAGGATTATATGCAACTATATTTAGTGGGCGCACTTAAAAACCATACTACATTATGAGAGATGAAATAAAAAAAGCGGCGGCGCTGCTGAAAGAAGGAAGGCTCGTGGCGTTCCCGACCGAGACAGTCTATGGCCTCGGCGGCAATGCGCTCTCCGACGCAGCAGTCGCGGCGATTTACGCGGCCAAGGAGCGGCCGGAATTTAATCCGCTGATTGTGCATCTGCCGTCGCTGGAGGCGGCGGCGCAATATGCGGAATTCAGCCCGGCGGCTGAAGCATTGGCGCAGCAATTCTGGCCGGGGCCGCTGACGCTGGTGCTGCCGCGCAAAAAAAATTGCGCGCTATCGCTGCTCGTTTCCGCCGGGCTGGATTCGGTTGCGATTCGCGTTCCGGCGCATCCCATCGCGCAAGCCTTGTTGAATGAAACAAGGCTGCCTATCGCGGCGCCGAGCGCCAACCGCTCCGGTCACATCAGCCCGACCGAGGCATCACATGTGATCGAGGAATTGGGCAATCGCGTCGCGATGATATTGGATGGTGGGGCATGCCGGATCGGCATCGAATCGACGGTGGTGGACATGACCGGCAGGGATCCGGTGGTATTGAGGCCGGGCGGTCTCGTCATTCCCGCGAAGGCGGGAATCCATTCGCGAATGGATTCCCGCCTTC
>JAGWIM010000075.1 GCA_028873525.1 Pseudomonadota bacterium | reverse complement strand
TAAGCCGGTGACGTTCAATGCCAGCGTATCGTCAACGACCGAGCAGGATTTTATTTACACGGGCGTGGCGCTGAAACCCTACAGCCCGGTGCATATCACCGGCACGCGCGACGGCGGCGGCAACCTGACCATAGGCTGGGTGCGCCGCACGCGTCTCGGCGGCGAGTGGCAGGACGGCGTGGACGTGCCGCTCAACGAGGCGTCGGAAGCGTACGAGATTGACATCATGAACGGCGGCAGCGTGGCGCGCACGATCAACGGGATTACCAGCCCGACGGCCGGCTACAGCGCCGCCGATCAGACCACCGATTTCGGCGGCCCGCAACCCAGCGTGACACTCAATATATACCAACTGTCGGGAATCATAGGGCGGGGATACGCGGGGAATGCGACGATTTAATTGTCCAGCAGCTTTTTTTTCTGCGCCTGGAATTCGGCATCGGTCAGGTAGCCCTTTTCCTTGAGTTCCGCGAGCTTGGTCAACTGACCGGCGACATCTTCCGGCCGGGCGGCGGCGGGAGCGTTGCCCGCCGGGTGCCGCTGCGCGTACATGGCTTCTTCGGTCATACGCACAAACGGCAGGATCGACGATTTCCGTACCATGCCCAGCGTGAATACATTCACGCCATCGAACACGCTGATAGAGCCGAAGAACAGCGTGAACTGATGATCGATGGATTGAATGCGATCAAGCGGCATCTGCACCTGCTCGATGCCATAGAACATGCCGCGGTTGATGAAAATCAGCCGCCGGTCGGTGCAGACAGCGAGCCACGTGCAGCCGTTTACATAACCGGAAGTCAAGGCTTTGATCGGTTCGCCGTGATCAAGAACCTCGGGCAGCGAACGGATTTCCTTCTGCGTCCAGAAAATATAGCGGTGCGGATAGGCGGCAATCTGGCGGTTGACTTCGGTTAAGGTCGGCATGGCGATCATCCTCATTTTTAGGCCTTCACTGTAATTCATTCCGGCTTGTTTATCAAACAGATTTAACCTCATAGGAAAACACATGACCACTACCACTCATCTTGGCATTACGCTTGTCGAGCAATCGCAGGCGCAAAAGGAAGTGACTGTCAACGAAGCGCTGACGCGCATCGACGCCGTGCTCAACAGCGGCGCCAAAAGCCGCACCACCGATACCCCCCCGGCTTCTCCGGCCAGCGGTGACTTATATATCGTCGGCAGCGCGCCGACCGGCGCATGGACGGGGCAGGCCGGGCAAATCGTCTATTACGACCAGCTCTGGCAGTTCATCGTCCCGGGCGCCGGCATGACGCTGTGGGTGGACGATGAAAGTCTGGGTTATACCTATAACGGCACAAGCTGGATAGCGAATATCCCCGGCGAGGCCAACACCGCCAGCAATCTCGGCAGCGGCACCGGCGTTTATGCGTCCAAGTCGGGCGTGGACTTGGAGTTCAAGTCGCTGATTGCCGGCACCAACGTCACCATCACCAACACCTCGAACGACATCACCATCAACGCTTCGGGCGGCGGCACCGGTACGCCCGCCGGCACCAGCGGGCAGGTTCAATATAACAATTCCGGTTCCTTCGGCGGGTTCACGGTGGGCGGCGACGGAACGCTGAACACCTCCACCGGAGCGCTGACCGTCACCAAAACCGGCGGCGTGGCGTTTGCCGCCTCGGCCACCACCGACGCCACGAACGCCGCCAACATCACCGCCGGCACGCTGGCCGCCGGCCGCCTGCCGGCCTTGACCGGCGACGTGACTTCCACGGCGGGGAGCGCCGCCACCACCATCGCGGCGGGGGTTGTCACCAACGCCAAACTGGCGAACATGGCCGCCAATACCGTCAAGGTGAACAACACGGCGTCCGCCGGCGCGCCGGTGGATTTCGCGCTGGCCGCCAGCCAGTTGCTCGGCATGGGGTCGACGGGGAACATCGCGGCGATAACGCTCGGCAGCGGGCTTTCGATGTCGGGAGATACGCTGAACACTTCAGCGACGCCCATAGTGACCGTAAAGACCAAAACCTTCACGGCTTCCGGCACCTATACGCCGTCGGCGGGAATGTTGTATTGCCTGGTGTGCTGTATCGCTGCCGGCGGCGGAGGTGGCGGCGCGAAAGGAACTAATGCGAAGGCGGGCGGCGGGGGAGCCGGTTCCTATTCGGAAAAACTGCTTTCCGCCGCGGCTGTCGGAGCATCGCAGACCGTTACTGTCGGCGCGGCAGGCGCAGCAGGCGCTAACACCGGCGGCAATGGCGGAACTGGTGGAGCAACCTCGCTCGGCACACTGGTGACTACCAACGGTGGAGTGGGGGGCAATGGCGCTACGTCCACCACTTTTGCCACCAGCGGCGCGGGCGGCGCTGCCGGTACCGGGGATACCAGCATTGCCGGCGGGATGGGAGAGGTAGGCGGCTATGGCAGCAACGGCGGTCAATGCCCATGGGGATTCAGCGGCGCGGGGCTTTTAACGGCGGCGGCGGGAAACGCCAGCACCGGCTATGGAGCAGGCGGCGGCGGGGCATTTGATTCGACTAGTGGCGGCTTTGCCGGGGCTGCCGGACAGCCGGGGTACATGGTCGTCATTGAATATTGCTCACAATAGGAGACAGCCATGGATAAAGACGACGGCGCGGCGATTGCGCGCATTGACGAACGCATCATCCATTTCGGCGCTGACCTTGCGTCGCACATTGCCAACGACAGCGAGCGTTTCGAGAAAATGCTCGGCCAGCTCAAGGACGGATTCGCCAGCATCGAAACGCGCTTCGACAAACTGGAGCAGAAGGCCGAGACGCGGCTGCATTTCATAGAAACCAAGATGGGGCAGCTATGGGACGATAAAAATAGCCGCGACGGCGCGCTGGGGCTGGGCAAATGGATCGCCGGCATCGTCGGCGGCATTATCGGCGCGGCGTGCGCGTTCCTGGCCATTCCGCACGGGGGCGGCAAATGATGCAGGCGAGCGAACGGGCGCTGGCGCTGATCCGCCAGTGCGAGGGGTTTACGCCGAAACCGAAGCCGGATGCCGGCGGGCGGATGCAAATCGGCTATGGTCATGATATCCTGCCGGGGGAATTATTCAGCGACGTCAGCGCGGAGCAGGCGGAAACGCTGCTTGCCGCCGATGTAAAGTGCATTGAGGCGGCGATTAACCGGCTGGTGACGGTAGCCTTGAGCCAGAACCAGTTTGACGCGCTGGTTGATCTTATCTATAATATAGGAACACAAGCATTTGAAAAATCAACATTACTTATATTATTGAACGAAGGCGACATGGCGGAGGCCGCCGAGCAGTTCGGTCGCTGGGTGTATGGCGGCGGGGAGGTGATGAGTGGCTTAACCACCCGCCGCGCCTTGGAAAAAGCGCTTTTTTGCAAGGCAATATAGCTCAGCGTGAAATTTCAGGTTTTTGTCATCCCCGCGAAAGCGGGGATCCATCTAAAGCGCCGTGGGCGCGGTATAAGTCTTTCTGCGGCGCAGATCCCCGCCTTCGCGGGGACAGGCTCAAGCCGCTGCTGGATTCCCGCTTGCGCGGGAATGACAAGGAAAATAGCCACTTCTAAAAATTGTCGTACAGGGCGGCGTGAAATTGCTTTGCATCGCCTGTAATGAGGTGATATTCTTTGATTTATGAGTTACACTGCCACATTCCATACGCATAAGGCCGTCAAGCGGCTTACCAGCCAGGGAGTCAATCCCGTTCAGGCTGAGGTATTTGTTGACGTCATCCGCGAGAGTCAGACCACCGATAAGGATAACCTTGTAACAAAAGCCGATCTGGCCGAACTCAAGGCCGAACTGCTTAAATGGTACATTGGCATAGCCATGTTCCAGACCGTTACCTTTCTGGCCGGTATTATCGCTATTGCCAGAATTCTTCATCCGTAGCCGCAAGCCCGTCGCCTGCCGGCCATTTTTTTTGATCCGACGCGCCGATGGCCGTGCGCCTGAAACATGAATTATTATAATTCAATATGTTACGAGATAGGTCATAATTTAACGACGGCATTTGCCATGCAATCTTCACAAAACTGTAACACAAATCCCCGTATAATTCGGTTATAGTGGTACTTAAGTAGAGTACATCATTAACCCACAGCGCGGAGAACGTTTTATGGCCACTATTAAAACACACGATGACTTCATCAAGGAGTTGTTGCAAGACCATATTCTGATGCATGAGGTTGGCACTACGCCACCCAGCGGATTCCCTGCTAGCACAGTTACTCGTCAGCATGATTTTTCTGCACTTGATCATGATTACTTTGGATCTAGCTATGCAAATGCACGGACTCGTGCTGAAAACTATTTTAGTACTACTGGGACCGGCACAGGTACTAAGGCAGTAGGAAAGTTTGGCACAAAATATGATGAAGTTGCATCAATTCTTAAAAAGAATGAGTTACTTGATGAACATGCAAGTGGGGAATATGCAGGCACTTATTCAAAAAAATTGTTAGCTAAAAATCAAGCGGAGTTAGCAAAAAAAGCACCCGCTGCTTATGAAAAGGCTGCTTGGGGGTTACAATACCATGAGCAGGCATTGGAGAAATTAGACAAAGTCCATGCTAACAATCAAGAAAAACTGTTTAAGGAATTTGATAAAAGACACACAGCTCTAATTAAAAGTGGAGCACCAGCCGATGTTGAAAAGGCAAAAATACTCCAGGAAAACTACGGATTAGGTAAAAACAAACTTGAAGCGCACTATGATAAAGTTAAGGAATTTCATGTTGAAAGGCGTGATGCGCTGCAAGAATTTGTAACGGATCTTGAGCGTGAATCCAAAATTTCTGCAACCGAACATATGAAAATAGGTGCTAAATCATTTGGAACGCTCGAAAAAGAAGCCGGCGCTGCTGAGAATGCTCTCGAGCACACCAAACCCGGCCATTTCGGCATGACGGCCGGTGGCGCGGTGGCGGGCGCGGTGGTTGGCTACGTTGCCTCGGATGATGAAAATAAAGCCAGAAACGCCGCCATCGGCGCTGCCGGCGGCGGCATCATCGGCCGCATCGTCAGCCACTTCAGAAATGGCGCGTCGACGGCTCTCGGCGCCGTAAGCCACGAGCGTGGATTGTTAGCCAAAGTGGGGGGAGCAGTTTCCCACATGCGATAATCCTATTCAGCAATACGACTCCAAAAACTGCCCCCGCCATCCGCCCTTCGCCCTATGGGCTACGGCGTGACAAGAGCGGGGTTTTTTTTGTGAAACCAGCCGACGGATTGACTTTGGCCGGTCCAGGCTATACAATTAAAACAAAAGGGAAAAATTTATGTCCGAGCATTATATGCCGTTCATAGGCGCGGAAGGGACGCTGTCCCTGCCGGTGGAAGCGTGGAAGCGCCTCGGTGTCGGCCCGGGCGACAAGGTATATGTGGACGTGGACGAGGATTGCGGCATGCGCATATATGCCTCGCGGGAACATTATGAGCGCGCGCTGGCGCTGCGCGAATATCGTGAATATTTGCAGCTTCATAAGCCTGAGGGCGTCGATCTGGCGCAGGATTTCCTGGCGTGGCGGAAAGAAGAGGCCAGGCGTGAAGAAAGTCGTTTTTGATACTTCCGCCCTGCTGGCGATAGAAAAACGTGAGACCGGCGCGGAAGTAGCGGAAGCGGCGTTGGCCAATATCCCTTACATTTCTTCCGTGAACTGGTGTGAATTATTCACCGCCTGCCATCGTCACGGCTACGATAAGAATGAAATATCCGCCAGGCTGATAAAGGCGGGGATGCAAATCATCCCGTTCACTCAGGAGCGCGCTGAAGCGGCGGCGCTGCTGTATAAGCCAACCCAGCCGTTCGGCCTTTCGCTGGGCGACCGGGCATGTCTGGCTTTGGCGCAGGAAACAAGCCGCGTTATTATCACGGCGGATACGGCATGGGCTGCATTGCCGCTTGACGTAGAATTGAAATTCATCCGGTAATGGCAGCAATGACTTCTGCCGACACTCACCGCTTTGAGCGCCGCGTCCTGCTGCTGATGGCGCTGGTGCAGTTCACCAATATCTGGGATTTCATGATCGTCATGCCGCTCGGGCCGGATTTCGCCCGCGCGCTCGGCATCAGCGCCGGGCATATCGGCTGGATTTCAGGAAGCTATTCGATTTCCGCCGCCATTACCGGCATCCTGAGTGCACGCTTTCTCGACCGCTTTGATCGCCGTAGCATCCTGCTGTTCAACCTCACCGGCCTGATGCTGGCGACACTCTCCATGACGCTGGCGCGCACCCTGCCGGAACTTATCGCCGTGCGCATGATTACCGGCGTATTCGGCGGCCCGGCGGTCGCTTCATCGCTGGCGATTATCGCCGACGTTTTTCCGGAAGCAAGGCGCGGCGAGGCGGTGGGCAAAGTCTTCGGATCGTTTTCCATCGCCTCGGTCATCGGCGTGCCGCTCGGGTTGGAAATCGCGCAATTATTCGGCTGGTGGGCGCCGTTCGTGGCGGTATCAGTGGTTGCGTCGCTGGCCATCGTCACTATCCGCCTGCAGCTTCCCCCCATGCGGAAACATCTCGAAAACCGCGATCCGGCGCACCTGCCGCCGCTGTTTTCCAGCCTGCGCCATAATGCCGCCGTGCTGCCCGCCTGCCTGCTTACCGCCAGCAATTATTTCGCCGCCTTCATGATTATTCCCAACATCTCGGCACAAGTGCAGGAAAACATGGGCTGGCCGCGCGTCTGGCTGGGGCTTCTGTATTTTGCCGGCGGCGGCGCGGCGTTTTTTTCAATGCGTCTCGCCGGCAGGCAATCCGATCGCGTCGGCTACGCCAAAATGGCGCTGTATGCTACCTGCGGCCTGTGGGTGACCATATTCCTCTGGTTTTACCTGCAGACGCCTGCCGTTCCGGTGGTGGCGATGTTTGTGCTTTTCATGATCTGCATGTCGACGCGCAACGTCACCAGCAATGCCTTGATTTCAAAAATCCCCAAGGCGGAGGAACGCGCCGGGTTCATGTCGCTGATGTCGGCGACGCAACATCTGGCGGCCGGATCGGGCGCCATGTTCTCTACCATGCTGCTTACGGAAACGCCGCAACACCGGCTGGCCGGCGTCGGCCATATCGCGCTGCTTTCCATGGCGCTTTTTGCGGTCGTGCCGTGGATGATGTTCAAAGTCGAGAAAATCGTGAAACGGCGCGCGGCGGATGCCGTGGTGCAAACGGAGCTGGGCGGGTTATGATTCGCCGGCGGCGGCGTGATCGAAACCGTAAAACGCCTTTATCTTGGCCTTGACCTCGCGCGTTGGCTCACCTTCACCCCTTTCCACGATAGCGGCGAAATGCGGAATATCCCCGCTCTTCAAGCAGCGCATCATTTCATCATGCAGTAATTCGCTGACAATGGCGTAAAAATAAGTTTTCGTGCCGGTTTCGCGGTTTCGCGCCGGAACATAATACACATGAATTTTCTTGGCAGCGTTGTACTTGGAGCGGTAATGCGGCAACCGCTCCATCATGTTTTCCGGAACATCAGGCGGCATGGGTGTCCCTATTTTTGCCGTTCAAGCGTATCAGGCAGGCTGTCCACCTGCAGCTTTACAACATGCCTGCTCATATCGGGATTGCCGGGACCATGGATGACCTCGCCTTCCAGCACATGATTTTCCTCATGGTCGGGATTGCGCTTGTGCTCTTCAGGTTCGGCCAATTCCACATTCATAAAAAACCAGCGATTTTCTGATTCATACTGATGGCCGCCGTTTTTGAGTTCGTCAATGGCTTCAGCATTGGCAGCGGCTTTCAGATCCGCCAGCACTGGTTCAATATGCTGTGCCCATACAATGGGGCTGGCAGCGTTAACTTTAACAGTCACCAACGTAACAGGGAACTTTATGGAAACATTTTTTTCTGATTTGGCCTTACGAATTACATTCAATATTTGAACGCAGGCCATGCCGGAGAGTTCGGCAGCTTCATCGTATGGATAATCCTCAGGCTTGGGCCACTGGCCACGCGCATGGATGGATCCGGTTTTCCCATAACGCGCATCGAAAATATGGCTGTAAAGCTCCTCCGTAATATGCGGCACGAACGGCGCGAACAGCCGAAGTAATGTTTCGAGACAATGATAGACAGTATATAGCCCGCTATCCTGCGGCGAGCCTTTAGGCGGGAGCGCAGGATCCGATTCTGTGCTGGCGCTTCGCTCCCCACAGGATTCATGCTCTCCATATGCCCGCGCCTTGACCAGCTCCAGGTAATTATCGCAGAAATCATTCCAGAAAAAATCCTCAATGGCAACGCGGGCATCGCAATATTCAAACCGCTCAAATTCCTGCGTCGCTTTTTTAATGCATTGGTTGAGGCGCGACAATATCCAGATATCGAGTGTTTCGGTGATATACCCCCCCTGGGTATCTTTAGCGGCGGTGGAGGGGGTGCCGGAGATATGGTTTAAATTAAGCGCGGCGAAATTGCTGGCGTTCCAGAGTTTTGTAACGAGTTTCCTGCCTATTTTAAGCAGGTCTTCGGAAAAGGCCGTATCGGCGCCGAGCCGCGAGGTCGAAGCCCAGTAGCGCACGGCATCGGAACCTTTTTCTTCAATTAACGCTACAGGCGTTACCACGTTGCCTTTGGACTTGCTCATCTTGGTCTTGTCGGCAGCCAGGCACCAGCCGGAAATCATCAGGTTTTTCCATGGAATCGTATTGGCATGTAAATGCGCCTTCACGATGGTATAAAACGCCCACGTTCTGATAATCTCATGCGCCTGCGGCCGCAAATCCGCCGGAAAAAGCTTATTCGGCGCAAGCGACTTGGCATTAATTTGCGGGCTGATCGACGACGTCGCCCACGTATCCATGACGTCTGATTCAGCAAAAATATAAAATTCTTTTCCAGTTTTTTCTTCTGTCGCCTTAAAGACCTTTTCGTTTCTTGAGAATAGAGAAGGCAATTCAAGAGCGATAGCTTCTTCTTGAGTTAATACGCCGTCAATTTTAAATCCTTTTGGTCCCTTTACTAAAGGATCAATAGGCAATTCATCAAGGCTAGCAGGATGCTCATGTTCTGAGAGAAGCCATAAAGTTTTAGGTGCTTTTTCTTTTTCTACTTTGTACCAAATTGGAAAAGGAACGCCAAAAAAACGTTGCCGACTAATACACCAATCATCTTTTAACCCACTTATCCACTGATTAAGACGTATTTTCATGTAGTCGGGATACCACGTGCATTCCGCACCTTTTTGCAAGAGGAGTTCTTGCTTATTTAAAATACGAATATACCATTGGTGGCTGGATATTATTTCAATGGGCGCACCTGAACGTTCGGCACATTTAACATTGTGAGTAATGGATGTTTGTTTTAATTTTTCTTCCGCTTGAAGGAGCTCAATCATTTTGGCGTTTGCCTGTTTTGGCTTTAACCCACTAATTTGGTTAAAAATTAACTCGGCTTTTTTAACATCAATACAATTGTGCTCCGTAAGTGGAAATTCATATGTACGTCCTTCAAAAATATAATCTCCGTCTCTCCCATTTATATAAGATAAATTGTAGGAAATTTTTCCAGTATTCATATCTTGCATGGTAATAAGAGGAAGCAATTTAATTTTACCATCTCTCAGAATCATCGGCCGCATCGGCAATTTATATCTCCTCCACCACTCCTTATCCGTATCATCGCCAAACGTGCAGCACATCACGAGTCCCGTGCCCTTGTCGCGCTCGACCAATTCATCGGCAATCATCGGTACTTTAACGCCGAATAACGGCGTGATTGCCATCTTGCCCTTATATTTTGCTGCATTCGGATCCTCCGGGTGATACATTACGGCAACGCACGCGCCGAGCAGTTCCGGCCGCGTGGTGGCGATAATCAGCGGCGCGCCGTCTTCCAGTGTGAACTCAATCTCATTCATCACGCCCGGCAACTCTTTATTTTCAATCTCGGCCTGCGCGATGGCGGTCTGGTCCACCCAGTCCCAGTAGGTCGGGCGGAAATCGCGGTAGGCTTC
>JAGWIM010000074.1 GCA_028873525.1 Pseudomonadota bacterium | reverse complement strand
CCTGTTTTTCACCCAGGAGGAAATGGCGCGTGTCCGTGCTGCCCTTAATTTATTCGCGCGCTATGCTGCAGGGCATGGTCGCAATGCTGGCAGTGAAACGGAAGATTTTCTGAATGAGCTGACTGGGACCAAGAAAACAGCATTGTCCGGACAGTATTATTATCCACAATTTTTCTTGGAGGAGTTAGTCTATCATTCGCCCGGTAATTGGATGGTCCGCATCAATAATCAATATTTTGGTCCGAACACCGCACCGGCAGACTCCAGGTTACGTGTGGAAGCCATCGATGCTGACAAAGTGGTGCTGGAATGGCGTCCGGCGCAGATGGGACTCATTGACAAATCCTGGGACAGGGCGTCCAATGGCGAAGTAGTGGTCAATGACGGTAATGGCACAGTGACGTTCACATTGCATCCCAACCAGACGTTTTCCTCATATGTGATGTGTCCGCTGGAGGGTAAGGTGGCACCGGTGGCGGTAGGCAGTGGTACTGGTTTCAACTTGAATGTGCCGGATGAAAAGACGGTCGTCGCTACGCCGTCGATGCAGTTTCCGCCCGCTGCCGCGCCACCGCCGGGTGACCAGGGATTGAGCGGGCTGATCAACGCCTATAAGCAAGGTGGCATGCGATTGGAGCCATCCCCATGATGGTGCCGCCGGTACTGGTACAGGGGGTGAATAAAAGCTATGGGGGCAGGAGCGTGCTCACCGCAATCGACTTGTCGCTGGCGCCAGGCGAAATTTTCGGCCTGATCGGTTTAAACGGCGCCGGCAAGACCACCCTGCTTAAAATCATTCTCGATCTTATCCGTGCTGATAGCGGGCAGGCGCAGATTTTCGGCATTAAAGCTGACGATCTCGAATCCCGCCGCCATTTATCCTACCTGCCGGAAAAATTTCAGCCATCGCGGTATCTCAAGGGGATGGAGTACCTGAGCCTTGTCTTATCCTATTATGGTCTGTCGCTCGATCTCGATCGGACGCTCGATCTCGCACGGGCACTCGATCTCGATCCGGCGGTGCTGAGTCTGCGCGTCGGTTCGTATTCCAAAGGTATGGGGCAAAAACTGGGCTTGCTCGGCGCGTTCCTGACCGACGCCCAGTTGTTGTTGCTCGATGAGCCGATGAGCGGCCTCGATCCTGGTGCGCGTATCAAACTCAAGGCTCTGCTGCTGGCTGCCCGGAGGCAAGGGAAAACAGTGTTCTTCAGTTCGCATATTCTCTCCGACCTTGATGAAATCTGCGACCGCATCGGCGTCATTCACGACGGAGGGCTGTTTTTTACCGGCGCGCCGTCATCGTTCAAGACACAGTTTGCGGAAAAGTCGCTGGAGAAAGCGTTTTTGTGCTCGATTGGTGGACAATATAGTTGACAAATGATCAATCATCTTTTGCTACATTGAAAAGCTATGTTTCACGTCATACTTACGCGCGCGCGCGCGTACTGCCGACCTGACGGTTCCCTCGCCGGATTTTCGCTTCTTGAATTATCAATTGTCCTGATCGTCATCGCGCTGATCGCCGGCAGTGGTATGATGATGGGCCAGTCGATAATCGATTCCGCTAGAATCGCCCAGACTAACAACAAGCTCGATACTATCGAAAAGGCGCTCTATGCCTACCGCATGGCCAACAACCGACTGCCCTGCCCGGGTGAACTCGACCTTGCCGCCACCAGCGTCAATTACGGCGTCGAGGCGGCCAATAATGGCGGTACCTGTATCGGCGGCACGCCGACGGCCAATTATTCCTACACCATTCCCAAGGGCAACACCACCGCCACCGCCGACGGCACTACGGTTGTTGAAGGATCGGTGCCGATCAAGGCGCTGAACCTGCCGATAGAATACATGGTTGACGGCTGGGGGCGCAAGATCGGCTACGCCGTCTGGACGCCGATGACCGTTGCCGGGAGATTTATCACCTATGGTATCGCTCCCAATTGTGGCGGCATCACCGTTAACGATGCAGTGGGCGCCAACCGTGCGACCGTCGCTGATTATGCACTCATCAGTTACGGGCGGGATGGGCACGGCGCCTGGCTGCCAAGCGGTGCGCGCTACAACGCCGGATCGACCAACACCGACGAGCAGGCCAATGCGCATTACAACAACCTCGGCGTCGATACCGGCTACAAAGCTGTTTACGTGCAAAAAGATCCGACGCTCGATCCGAACGACACGCTGGATGTCTTCGACGATTTCGTGCGTTACAGGGAACGTTGGCAACTGCAGAACGCCTATGATGGTTACAAGCCCATCGGCCAGCCCTGCACATCGGGTTTTGTCGCTAATGGCTATGCCTCCAATCAGTCTTCCGGTGCGTCGGTGGCCGTCGCCGATGTCAATGGCGACGGCATTCCCGACCTCATTATCGGCGTACCTTTCGCTTCACCGGGTACCCCCTCTAACGCCGGATCGGTATTTGTCGTGTTTGGTACCGCATACGGCTTCCCCGATCCGCTACCGCTGAATAGCCTGAACGGCACGAATGGTTTTGAGCTTGATGGCGCGGCGCCAGGGTATTCCGCCGGCTGGTCGGTCGCCGCCGGCGACGTTAATGGCGACGGCATCCCCGACCTTATTATCGGCGCGCCTTTCGCTTCGCTGAACGGCGTCTCCGATGTTGGCTCGGTATATGTAGTGTTCGGCGGGGCGACGCGAAAAGATGGCACGAGCTGGACGTCATGTCCGTGCACGCTTAATGCCTCTTTTTTTCTGAACGGCACGAACGGCGTTGAATTTGATGGCGCGGCGGTGAATAACTACACCGGTGGCTCGGTCGCCGTCGGTGATGTGAACGGCGACGGCATCGCTGATGTTGTCATCGGTGCGGACCACGCTGCCGTCGGCGCCGGGTCGGTGTATGTGGTGTTTGGCAAGAAAACCGGCTGGCCGGGTGCGACCACGCTTGGCTCTGCCTTTCTGAACGGCACGAACGGCGTTGAGTTCGACGGTACGGCGGGTAGTTATGTAGGCACTTCGGTCGCCACCGGCGATGTCAACGGCGACACGGTCACCGATCTCATCATTGGCGCGCGGTATGCTTCGCCGGGCGGCGTCCTCGGCGCCGGATCGGTATATGTCGTGTTTGGCAAGGAGACCGGCTGGTCGGGTACGGCGACGGCGCTCAGCGCTGCCTTTCTGAATGGCGTTAACGGCATTGAGTTCGATGGCACGGCGGCGAATGAAGCGGTCGGTTTGTCGGTAGCCGCCGGTGATGTCAACGGCGACGGCGTCGCCGATATTATCATTGGCGCAGACACTAGCTCTGGCGCGGTATATATGGTGTTCGGCGGATCAACGCGAAAAGATGGCACGGGCTGGACGTCGTGTCCGTGCACGCTCAATGCCTCTTTTTTTCTGAACGGCACGAACGGCGTTGAATTCGATGGCGCGGCGGCGGGCGACCAGGCTGGCATATCGGTTGCTACCGGTGACGTGAACGGCGACGGCATTGCCGATCTTGTGATTGGTGCAAATGGCGCTGCACCTAACGGCAGTTTCTCTGGTGCGGCATATGTCGTCTTCGGCAAGAGAGCCGGCTGGCCGAGTGCGGCGACCCAGCTCAGTACCACCTTTCTGAATGGCACGAACGGCGTTGAATTCGATGGCGCGGCAGTGCATAATTGGGCGGGTACTTCGGTAACTACCGGCGATGTCAGCGGCGACGGCGTCGCCGATCTTGTGATTGGCGCGGCGGGTGCTTCTCCTAACGGTTACTCGTACGCCGGTTCGACTTATGTTTACTTCGGCAAGAAAACCGGCTGGCCCACTACGCCCTATAACCTCGGCGGGCTGTGATTTTGCCTTACCTCTCCCTTTCAGAGAGAAGGGGAAAATAATAGATCAACGTAAAGCGAGTTTGCTATATAGTCCTTTGATTTTGAGATTACCCGACTCGTCATTGCGAAGAGGCGTATCCTCGGCAACGCCCGGTTCCATAACCCAAAAGACTCTGAAGAATCGCCAAAGCAGCCGGAATTACGCTCCTGTTCCTGCCGCTGTACTCAATACCCCGCAGCTTGCGGCGGGGGGAGGGGGGATTTATTCTCGTTAAACTGGCGGGTGGTGATCCCTGATACTGCGAAAACGATTGCTTTGCCCGCCGATTTTCGCTATACACCTCCAATTTTTCCGCTATACTAATACATTAACTTTTATTGAGGGGTCAGCATGTCGGCCAAACTGTCCAGAAGCTACCAGCCATCTGAGAACGAGAAATACATGAGCGCCAAGCAGTGCGAATATTTTCGCCGGAAATTGCTCGTCTGGCGCGAAGAGCTGATCGCGGAGTCCCAGGAAACTATTGATAACCTGAAAGAAGGAGACTGGCGCGAGCCGGATCCGTCCGACCGCGCTTCGCTGGAAACCGATGCCGGCGTCGAGTTGCGCACGCGCAACCGCTACCTGAAACTCATTGGCAAAATCGACGCCGCCTTGAAGCGCATCGAAGATGGCACGTATGGTTACTGCGAGGAAACCGGTGACCCGATCGGCATTAAGCGCCTCGATGCCCGCCCCATCGCCACCATGACCATCGAAGCACAGGAACGCCATGAGCGCATGGAAAAGCAATATATTGATGAGGAATGACTAGGTTTGGCTCTGTCTTCGCCGTACATGTCCGTTGCCGGCATGAGCAAATTCAATACTCAGGCACCCTCTAGAATTTCCGGCCTGGGGGGTTTTGTGGCGTACAGGATTCATCACCATCACGATGGGACATTCTTGTGATCGATCAATCTGTTAAACAGTCTGTTTTTTTATGTTGAGAATTGTGATATACTGCACGTCGGCAATAGCGCGGTGCACACATGGCCGCTGAGACCAGGCAGAACAATGGCAACCGTCAACGCGCTTTGGTGTTGCTTGCTACCACAACCGAAGAAAAGGTGGCGCAATACCAGGCCATTGCAAGAGCCAAAGGGTTGCCCGTCGAGTTCCGGCGTATCAACGAGATCGTTGATGCGTTCCACTCCGCGCCTGAAAATACTGGTGATGTCGATAGAAATGCTGAGCAGAAGCTGGGTGAAGTCAAAAATATTATTATCGAATGCCGAAAACCGGATTCCAGGCTACGCAGAATACTTGAGAAAAAATGTCAGGAATGGGATGTATCAACAGACCCGCGTCATATTTACTTTGCTACCGACGACAGCACATTTAAAGTGCCAAAGAAAATATGGACAATTTTACGGGAGAAACTGGCACCTTACGTTGCGGACGATTTACTCGAAAGCATCAACCGGGGTGGCGACAATGCCGGGCCGGGCGCGGAAACCGGCCCCATTCTGGCCGCCGTTGGTATTGCGCGTTTTTTCAATTTGCTCAGGGAGGCGGCAGGTAATGCCGGGTATGAGGCACAACACATTCCTATCGGGCAATACACCACGCTCAAGTTAAACCGTTTGAGCGGTCCACCTCAGACCACCTCCATCACGGTGAATAACCATAAGCAACCGGTACGGCATTACCTGTACGCACCTTCTGGCCTGCAGAAGGCTTTTCAAGTGCTTGATGAGAAAATTGTCAAAACGTATCATTTCCTGCGCAATAAAAGCAACCCTCAGAAGCCTCTGGCTGACGATTTCGATGATTATCTGGTCAATCATAGCATCCAAGCCAGAATTGTTGATGAGCTGGCAAGAGTAGTGCAGCAATCGAGACCCAATGGGAATAAGCATCATGGTACAAGCCCGGTAGTAGTGGATGCATCTTCTGCACAAGGTGAATTTGTAGTGGGACTCCCGACGCAAATGAGCAATGGCAACATCATGAACCGTCTGGATCAAAATAAGATCACGGTCGAGATTCCTGAAAACACCTGTCTATCTGGCGATCATCTCGTGAAAACGCCTCCCACAGCCTATGCCACGCTTAATTTTGAAGACATCATGCATAGGTCGGATGCCCTGATATTCACGCCCTTTGATCCCGCTCCTGATCCTAAAATACGCACACTTAATTACCTTGCGCTTTTTTCAGCCAAAGTAGCCAAACAACTGATCTCCAGGGACATGAACAAGCCCATTGTCGTGATGGACTGGAAAGGATGCTGGAAACCAGCGATTGATTTTGGCTTTGACCTTGTAAATCGGGGTATGAGCAAAGATTTTATGCGCACGCCGATTTATGACGGGGGTGTTCAGAAAATTATTAACCTCAAAGGGGTGGAGCATTACGCTAACAGCTATTTCGATGTCGTCAGTGGCAATGACCTGGAAACATTGGAAAGAGCCGCTATGCAGGTACTGGCTTTCCGCAGGCAGTGCTACAGTAAGTTTGAAGCTGCGAATGCTGCACCGGCAAAGTTTATTGCTAGAGGAGAGGAACCTCCCGATGGTATGTTCAAGGTCGCAGTATTTGTATCCGCCAGCAATGAGAATAAACGCCTGCTTACCGACATGTCCGCCCTCGGGCGTGGTTTGGCAGAAAACCAGTTCGGGTTGATTTGGGGCGGTGGAGACCGGCACGCCATGGGCGCTGTTTACGAAGGCTATAAGGTCTATAAAGATGAACATCCCGAAAAAAAGACATGGATGGGGGCGTTCAGCACCGAGCCGATTCTTAAATCGGAGACGGAATATGGTCGTTTTCCTGCCGGCATAGATTATTGGGAACAGAATACCGACATATACCAACGTATGGCGCACATGATTCATAAAAACGATATAGTTCATGCCAATGCTATTATCATCAGCCCCGGAGGAGATGGCACCACTCAGGAATGGCTGGCGGTGCTGGCTCTAAAACATCAATTACCAAAAATGATGGCTGGCAAATCATTGATTATCTACGCTCCCGACTTGTACAAGAATGGCACGGAACAGGCGAAAGATACGGGTGATGGCCCGCCCGTAGCCTTTTGGGAAAAGGGCGTCCGGACCGTCATGGGAGATGAGTTTTATGAGCGTATTTCAAAGAATCATAAGGCTTGTGCCGCGGATGGCATCTACTTCGCTACCAACAAGGAGGAACTTCTGTCTCTGACACAGGAATTACGGCAGAAAAATTCCGATGAGCAAACGAAGCATCGATGGCAGGCAGCGGTAAGCAACAACAACCAATCAGCCTGCTTGGGCAACTAACCGATGTCATGCGGGAAGACGATCTGGACATTCCGCAAACGGCTAATTCAGGTGGATACGATTGAGGAAACGGCATCATTGAAAAAGTGGGTGGCTGATATGGAATGCCCCACTATATATTAAAATACTTCGCCTGCGGATGGTGCACCACAATCGCCGAAGTCGAGGCTTCCGGATGCAGTTGGGATTCGTCAGACAGTTCGATGTTGATTTTTTCCGCGCCGAGCAGCTTTAATAACAACGTCTGGTCTTCTAAGCGTGGCACGGCGGGATAGCCGAAGCTGTAGCGCGAGCCGCGGTAACCCTGCTTCACGAGCTTCTTCATGTCGCGCTCGTCTTCGTGCCCGAAGCCTAGTTCAGCGCGGATGCGCTTGTGGATATATTCGGCATTGGCCTCCGCCATCTCCACGCCCAGCCCATGTAGATACAAGTAATCCTGATAACGATCGCCTGCGAACCACGCGCGCCCGACATCGGCTACTTTCTGCCCGGCGGTAACGACCTGCATGGCCAGCACATCGCGCTCGCCCGCATCTACATCGCGGAAGAAATCAGCCACGCAAATACCGCCGTCTTTATCCTGCCGCGGCAGCGTAAACCGCCCGATTTCCTTTTTGCCCGAGTCGTTGAACAGCACAAGATCATTGGCCTGCGACGCCGCCTTGAAAAATCCATATGCCGCTTTAGGCTGGATAATATCCTCGCGTTCGCACTCCTCGATCAGCCGTTTTAAGATAGGTCGCACATCGGTATCCACCCATTTCCAATAGTCGTCGAGCGATTTACCCGCCTTCTTAAATCCCCAGTGGAAGGTGAACAGCATCTGCTCGTTGAGATACGGAATCAGCGCGCGGAACGGAATATTCTTGATGACGCGCGCGCCCCAGAACGGCGGCACGGGTACCGCAACTTGTTTCGCCAACTCCTCGCGCTTCAATTTAATCGCTTCGAGTTCGACGGGGCGTAAATCGGCGGCGGGTTTGTCCTCGTTTTGCGCCCAGCGTTGTTTTGCTTTGGGCGGAGTCGGGCGGTTATGCTTGCGTTTTTTGATCTCGGCCAGATGCGTGTCGAACTCGCCGGACGCGAGCTTGTTCATGAGATCCAATCCATCGAATGCATCCTGCGCGTAAGCCACGCGCCCTGAGCCATAGGCGGCGACGCAATCTTCTTCTACATACGCCCGCGTCAGCGCCGCACCGCCGAGCAGCACGGGCAAATCATATCCGAGTTGCGTCAGCTCAGCCAGATTTTCGCGCATGACGACGGTCGATTTCACCAGCAGCCCCGACAGCCCCACCGCGTCGGGCTTGAACTCGGCGATGGCGGTGATGATGTTGGAAATCGGCTGCTTGATGCCGAGATTCAGCACCTTGTAGCCGTTGTTGGTAAGTATGATGTCGACCAGGTTTTTCCCGATATCGTGCACGTCGCCTTTGACGGTCGCGAGCACTATCTTTCCCTTCTCCTGCCCCTCGATTTTTTCCATGAACGGCTCAAGGTAGGCCACGGCTTTTTTCATCGTCTCGGCCGATTGCAATACGAACGGCAATTGCATTTTCCCGGCGCCGAATAATTCGCCGACTACTTTCATGCCCGAAAGCAAGATGTCGTTGATGATGGTGAGTGGCGGGTGCGTTTTCATAGCGACGGCCAAATCTCCTTCCAACCCCTTCTTGTCGCCATCAACAATGCGGTCTTTCAAGACCTGCTCAATCGTATCCGCGCGTTGTTTCTTCGCACTCGCCTCGCCCTTACGTCCCTCGAACAGCGCAATGAAATATTGCAGCGGATCGTACGGATCGTCCTCGGTTCCGGCGGGTTTTGTGGGGATGTGGTCGTTCATGGAGCGAATTTACGCCAAAAGCGTGAATTCGTCCAGCTTTGCCGCCTGCTTGTCGAAGGTCAGCGTGGTGGAGCAACCGGCGTGGCGGTTACGCAAGGCAATTAAGAGATCGGCTATACCGACCTTCGTATTTTGCGATCGTTCGAGAATGTCAACCATCAAAGCGCTTTCTTCGAGTTCAAACATATCGGAAGAAAGTAACATGGATACCGTATGCAGCAGTTGCGGCCCGCGATACCCATAGGATGAACGCAATACCCATAGCATTTCACATAAGGTTATGGCGTTGATGTAGCATCTGTCGCCACTTTCCGAGAGCCTGTCGAATCGTTGATTGACGAGATTGGCCCGAACCGGATCGTCGCGTGTCAGGAAGCGTATGAGCGTATTGGTGTCCAGCCCGATCATCCCGGCTACTTGGGCCGCTTGGCTTTACGTTTGTTTGGTTTGGGAGCATGGCGCGTCCAGAATTCGGCGATGGATTGTTTAATCTCCGCATCACTCACCATTCTCTTAGGCGCAGGCAAAATACCGGCCAGATCGCGCCATGTGTAACGTTTGCGCGGCGCGATTTCCACTTTGCCGTTTTTGTTTTTAACATAGTCCAATTCATCCCCCGGCTTGATGCCCAGAAATGCCCGAATATCAGCCGGAATGGTCGTTTGGCCTTTAGTAGTAAGCGTTGAATGCGGCATAGTTATGCTCCTTACTTATAACTTTATTCCTTACTATAGCATAAAAAGTAAGGAATGACAAACGGATTCCTTACCGCACAGCATGGAAAATGTCCGGCGTTCCGGCGGGTTTTTTGGGATGTGGGGGATGTCGTTGGTCATAGATTATGAATTATTACATAACAATGTGAAATAACAATAGTAGACCTCCTGCGTAACGAATAATTTAAGTATTTGAGTTATAGGTCATCATGAACCACTATGGAGGCCATGATGGATCAGAGTTCTTTGGATCGTTTATCGGATGAGCAGTTTCGTCGGCTGACGGGACTGAAGCGTCCGATGTTTCAGAAGATGACACAAGTTCTGCACGCATCGCAGCGTCAC
>JAGWIM010000073.1 GCA_028873525.1 Pseudomonadota bacterium | reverse complement strand
ACTTACCGCATATCTCAGAAGATGGAGTAAATTTTATAGTCAGTACAGATCAAAGTCCTGCAATACCACTTGAAACCATACTTACGGCAGCAGGAATTGATTATAAGAGTAGTGAAGAAAATAACTATATCCCCATATCCGATGGGAATTGTAAAAAATTGATTGATCTTCGTAACGATTCTAAATTTGCCCAAAATGTATCAGGAAAACTAAAACTCCAGTTACGGGATTCAAAAGAACAAGCTCGATAGCTAAGAAAATCTATGCCATCCCCCACTGAGAAATTCGATTTTTCCCATTTTAGCATCTCCTAGCGTCTTGAACTCACTAAAGTATTATGTGAAAGTTTGTCGCCTGAAGACGTTCCTCTTACAAAAGAGGAATTGCAGGAATTGGATATGCTATTAGCGGCGGAAAAAGCGCGTGAAGTAACCTGCGCCTCAGAAAAATCCGCCTGTTGAAAAATGCCCACACCCCGCGATCTTTACGAAATCCTCGGCGTGCAAAAATCCGCCAGCGCTGACGACCTGAAAAAGGCCTACCGCAAGCTGGCCATGCAGCATCACCCCGACCGCAATCCGGGCGATAAAAAGGCCGAGGAAAAATTCAAGGAACTCAGCCACGCCTACGACATATTATCGGATGAGCAGAAGCGCGCCGCCTATGACCGCTTCGGCCATGACGCCTTCCAGGGCGGCGGCGGGGCAGGGGGCTTCCGCCCCGGCGGCGAAGGCTTCGATTTTTCCTCGAGCTTCGCCGATATTTTTGAGGATCTGTTCGGCATGAACGGCGGCCAGGGCAGGCGCTCTCAAGGCAACAACGCCACGCGCGGGGCCGATTTGCGCTACAATCTTTCCATCTCTCTCGAAGACGCCTTCACGGGCAAGCAGGAACAAATCAAAGTCACCACTTCCGCAACCTGCGAGTCCTGCCACGGCTCCGGCGGCGAGAAAGGCAGCAAGCCGACCGAATGTCCGACCTGCCACGGCTCAGGCCGCGTCCGCGCCAGCCAGGGGTTCTTCACCGTTGAGCGCGCCTGCCATGCCTGCCAGGGCATCGGCAAAATCATCAAGGATCCCTGCCGTACCTGCGCCGGCAGCGGCCGCGTCCGCAAGGAAAAAACCCTGCTTGCCGCCATTCCCGCCGGCGTCGAGGAAGGCACGCGCATCCGCCTGTCCGGCGAAGGCGAGGCAGGATTGCGCGGCGGGCCGGCGGGGGATTTATATATTTTTCTCTCCGTCAAGCCGCATCCATTGTTCAAGCGCGACGGCGCCGACATCCATTGCAGCGTGCCGGTGAAAATGACGGCGGCGGCTCTCGGCGGCTCCATTGAGGTGCCGGTGCTGGGCGGCGGGCGCGTCAAGGTGACGATTCCCGAAGGCACGCAAAGCGGCCAGCAGTTCAAGCTGCGCGGCAAGGGCATGAGCATTTTACGCTCAAGCCAGCGCGGCGATATGTATATCCACACTGAAATTGAAACGCCGGCCAGACTGAACCGCAAGCAACGCGATCTGCTGAAGGATTTCGACAAGGCCTCTGAAGGAAGCAGCCCTGAAGCCGACCGCTTCTCCGCCCGTGTCAGGGAACTCTGGAGAGATTTGAAGGAATGATCCTGCGCTTAGGGAAACCAATCAGGGCGGATAGATTGCTGCTGGCCATAAGCGTTTTTATATGGATAGGCCTGGTAGTCACCAGATCGGAAATTCAGGAAGACGCATATATTACTTTCCGAGTCGTCAAGAATTTCGTGGATGGCGGCGGTTTGCGATGGAATCTGTACGAGCGCGTTCAAACCTATACCAATCCTCTATGGATGATGTTGCATATCCCTTTTGCATTCTTCACCGACGATCCTTTCATAGTTACTATTTTTCTAGGAACCATATGTTCGGCTTTTTCCGTCTGGTTCCTTCTTCATTCCAGCGATAGCAGCCCTCTGTGCAAAACTCTTTTTATCATGCTGCCGCTTTGCGGTTTGCGAGCGGTTATTTTTTATAGCAACTCGGGACTTGAAAATTCGCTTAACTATCTTTTCACAGCAATTTTCTCTTATACTTTGGCTATCAAGCCAGCGCATAAGACACTGTGCAGGGATTGCACGCTTATCATAGCGCTGGCCAGCGTTAATCGTCTGGATATGTCGCTGTTACTCGCCCCGCCCTTTCTGTTGATGCTATTGTTAAAAAAAATCCCCTTTTCATTTTCACAGGCGGTCGAAGGATCCATCCCCCTTGCAGCATGGTTGGAATTTGCGACATTTTATTATGGATCGCCATTGCCCAATAGCTATTTTGCCAAATTGCCGGCATCCAGCCAGCCTCTCTATTTATGGTGGAGCGGCCTTCGTTGTTTAGATTTGTATTTCCGAAATGACCCGGTAGGCTTCGGTGTTTTAATGCTCCCTATTCCAATCGCCGTCCGGTCACTATGGCGTTACCTGGAAAGCCAATCCCGCCTGGATAGCGCATGTTTTTCTATCGCCATCGGCAGCTTCATATATTGCGTATATATAATCTCGATAGGCGGCGATTATCTTATGGGGCGGTTTTGGACAGTGCCCACATTTGCTGCCATGGCCTGCCTTGCCCTGTCGCTCCAGGGCACATGGAAAGAGTTACGTAAACTTATATATGCGCTGGCCGGCTATACGGCATGTATTTTAAGCGCCGCATACGCGCTCTTCGTTTTATCTAACGACCGGTTGCAGCAACTGGCGCATGGTCATTATCCCGAATATGGCCTTATATGGTCATGGGTTCCTTTTAATGACACTGAAAAAAACGTTTTGCTCGATAGCTATTGGCATCTGCACCTGGAAACCAACCATAATATGATTCTTTTTAAAAACATTAAAGCCGGATATGCCGATACATCTCCGATTATATGGGATGCCATCGGCTTAAGCGGTTATTTCGGTAATCCTAACACCATACGGATCGATCCGGTGGGCATAGGGGATGCGTTTTTGGCGCGGCTGCCCGCGACGAGCATTGCAATCGGGCATATGGGGCGGGATATACCCAAAGGATATGTACATGCCGTCCGGACAGGCTCCACGGATGAAATGGATCCTGACCTTGCAAAATATTACAAGGCATTGCGCCTGATTATTTCTGGTCCCTTATTCAGTGTGGAACGATTGAAAACGCTGGGCCGTTTTCAACTGGGATATTATGATCGTTATCTGAATGCGTATCTGGCAGGCCAAAATCGGGCGCCACCCCCGACAAGTCCAGTCGGTGAACGAACCGGCCATGACCCGGCGAAGTGATACAAAAACGGTGCACATGAAACATGACTGCCAAGTGCCCGCGCCATGATCACGCTTACCCAGTACGCCATTGATGCCCGGCGGATGGCTGCGATACAGCTTGAAATGGCGTCACCACACCAGGGTGGGGGATTGTCGCGTGGTTTATCGCATTGATGAGGATAATAAAACCATCTATACTGCCGCCGTCAGACACCGCAAGGAAGCCTATGACCAGCCCGATGAAACTCGCCATTGCCGGATGCTCCGGCCGCATGGGGCTGACGCTGATCAAGGTCGCGCTCGCCACGAAAGGCATGACGCTGGCGATCGGCAGCGAGAAACCGGGATTCGACGAGGCTGCTTTTCAGGCGCAGCTTCTGGCGGCGGGTTGCCCGCACCTGCCGATTACCTCCGATCCTGACTCGCTGGCGAAAAGCGCCGACGCCGTAATCGATTTCACCACGCCGCAGGCGACGCTGGAGGTGGCTAGGGCCGTGGCTAAAAAAAGCGGTATCCATATCATCGGCACGACGGGGTTTTCGGAGGCACAACAAGAGGAAATAAAACGGCTGGCCTCGCGGGCGCGCATCGTGCAGGCGGGAAATTTTTCGCTGGGCGTGGCGGCGCTGGAAAAACTGGTTTCGGAAGCGGCGGCGATGCTGGGCGACGCATATGACATCGAGATTTTCGAGATGCACCACAAGCATAAAAAAGACGCGCCGTCCGGTACGGCGCTGATGTTAGGGCGGGCGGCCGCCGAAGCGCGCAAAAATCCTGTGTTAACGCTGCGCGTTCCACAGGATAACAGCCCGCGCAAAACGGGCGAAATAGGATTGTCATATGCGCGCGGCGGTGATGTCGTCGGCATCCACAGCGTCACCTTTGCCGGTCCCGGCGAAATCATCGAGCTGAAACACCAGGGGTTTAACCGCGAGATTTATGCGGCAGGAGCACTGAAAGCAGCGCACTGGGCACGGGATAAAAAACCGGGTCTCTATTCGGTGCGCGATGTGCTGGCGAGTGCTGACAATAGTTGACTAATGCCGTCAATTTGTTATGACGGGCTATGCCCCGTGCGTTATTCCGAACCATCATCGTTCTCGC
This sequence comes from Pseudomonadota bacterium, assembly GCA_028873525.1. Classification (GTDB taxonomy): domain Bacteria; phylum Pseudomonadota; class Alphaproteobacteria; order Rickettsiales; family SXRF01; genus JABDCD01. Next base: position 5,806 of record JAGWIM010000073.1, on the reverse strand, counting down.
CTTCATCGCGGGAATAGCTTACCTGATTTACAGTCGTCTGCAGCCGCAAGGCGGATGGGGGCAGCAGCAAGGCGCGCCACCGGTTTCCGTTGCCCAGGTGATCGACCGGGACGTGCGTATCTGGCGCGAGTTTTCCGGACGTCTGGTGGCGGTCGATCAGGCCGAGATTCGTCCGCAGGTGTCGGGCGTCATTGAAAAAGTGCATTTCAGGGACGGCGCCCTTGTCAAAAAAGGTCAGTTGCTTTTTACCATCGATCCGCGCCCATATGCGGCGGCGTTGCAGGCCGCCGCCGCCCGTGCCGCCTTCGCCGGGGCGCAGTTCAGGCGCGCTGCCGCGCTGATTGCCGACAAGGCCATCCCGCAGAGTGAATATGATCAGCGCAAGAACGACGCCGACGTGGCGCAGGCGGCGCTTGCCACCGCCAGGCTCAATCTTGATTACACGGCAGTCGAGGCGCCTATTTCCGGTCGCGCCGGTCGCGCCGAAATCACCGTCGGAAACCTGGTGGAGTCAGGTTCGAGCGCGCCGTTGCTTACCACCGTGGTCGCCAGCGATCCCATATATGCCGATTTCGAGATCGACGAGGACACTTACCTGAAATATATTGAGGCACATGCGACGACCGGCAAGGAAACCCGCCATATTCCCGTCATGCTCAGCCTCACCGGCGAAAACGGCGCGCCGCACGAAGGCCATGTCGAATCCTTTGACAACCGCCTGGATACGGCCTCCGGCACGCTGCGCGTGCGCGCCGTGTTCGACAACAAAGACGGCAGCCTGGTACCCGGTTTATTTGCGCGTATCCGGCTGGGCGCCGCCGAGCCGCTGCATGCGCTGCTGATTACCGATCGTGCCGTTGGTACCGATCAAAGCAAAAAATATGTGATCGTCGTCGGCAAGGATGGCAAAACCGAGCATCGCGAAGTGACGCTCGGCCCGCTGGCGGACGGGCTTCGCGTCGTTGAATCCGGTCTGAAACCGGGGGAAGATGTCGTCGTCAACGGCCTGCAACGCATCATGATGCCGGGACAAATGGTCAAGCCGGAGATGGTGCCGATGGAAGACGTCATCCCCGCGCAGGCGGGGATCCAGAAATCCGGAGCGGATGAAAAGAAATGATGGAATTGGGCAGCGGCAGACTCAAATTATGGAGACTGGATCCCCGCCTGCGCGGGGATGACGAATGAATATCTCCCGCTTTTTCATCGACCGGCCAATCTTCGCGGGCGTGCTGTCGCTATTGATTTTTCTCGCCGGTTTCATTTCCCTCTGGCAACTGCCGATTTCCGAATATCCCGATGTCGTTCCGCCATCAGTGGTGGTGACGGCGCAATATCCCGGCGCCAACCCGGAGGTTATTGCGCAAACCGTCGCCGCGCCGCTGGAGGAGCAGATAAACGGCGTCGAGGGTATGCTGTATATGTATTCGCAGGGTTCTTCCGACGGGCAGATGGTGCTCACCGTCACCTTCCAGATCGGCACTGATCCCGACAAGGCGCAGGAGCTGGTGCAGAATCGCGTCAATCAGGCGCTACCGCGCCTGCCCGACATCGTCCGCCAGTTTGGCGTCACTACGGTCAAAAGCTCGCCCGACCTTACCATGGTCGTGCACCTGCTGTCACCGCACGGGCGCTACGACATGCTTTATCTCGGCAATTACGCAACGCTCAACATCGTCGACCGGCTGGCGCGGCTGCCTGGCGTCGGCAACGTGCGCGTCTTCGGCGGCAGCGATTATGCCATGCGCATCTGGCTTGATCCGGACAAAATCGCCGCGCGCAACCTTTCCGCCGATGACGTGGTGAACGCTATCCGCGGACAGAACCTGCAGGTGGCGGCGGGCGTCATCGGCGCGCAGCCGGCGCAGCCGGGCACCGAATTGCAGCTTAACGTCAACGCCCAGGGACGTCTGTCGACGCCGGAGGAATTCGGCAATATCATCATTAAAGCGGATAAAAACGGCGCGGTGACCAGGCTCAAGGACGTAGCGCGCGTCGAACTGGGCGCGGCGCAATATTCTCTGCGCTCGCTGCTGGATAACAAGCCGGCGGTGGCGCTGGCCGTTTTCCAGGCGCCGGGGAGCAACGAACTCGATATTTCCAATCGCGTGCGCGCCACGATGGAGGAACTCAAAAAAGATTTTCCGCAGGACGTGAATTACACCATCGTCTATGACCCGACGACCTTCGTGCGGGAATCCATCCACGCCGTGATACACACGCTGCTGGAGGCCATTACACTGGTGGTGCTGGTGGTGATTTTATTTTTGCAGACCTGGCGTGCCTCGATCATCCCGCTGGTGGCGGTGCCGGTGTCCATCGTCGGCACGTTCGCGCTGATGCTGATGTTCGGTTTTTCGATCAACGCATTGTCGCTGTTCGGGCTGGTGCTGGCTATCGGCATCGTGGTGGATGACGCTATCGTTGTTGTTGAGAATGTTGAACGCAACATCGAATCCGGCCTCTCGCCGCGCGACGCCGCCTATCAGGCGATGCGCGAAGTCTCAAGCCCGATCATCGCCATCGGACTGACGCTGATCGCCGTCTTCGTGCCGATTGCCTTCATCTCCGGCCTCACCGGCCAGTTTTACCGGCAGTTCGCGCTCACCATCGCCATCTCGACCGTCATCTCCGCCTTCAACTCGCTCACCCTGAGTCCGGCGCTGGCGGCGCTCCTGCTCAAAGGCCACGATGCGCCGCCGGACTGGCTGACGCGCGTGATGGAGGCGCGGATCGGCTGGCTGTTTACCCGCTTCAACCACCTGTTCAGAAGCAGCGCCGAGGGCTATTCCCGCCGCGTAGTCAAGGTGCTTGGCCGCAAGACGGCGGCGTTTGCCGTCTATCTCGCGCTGATCGGGCTGACCGGCGCGTTGTTCTGGCACGTGCCGATGGGGTACGTTCCGGCGCAGGACAAAGCCTACCTCATCGGCTTCGCACAGTTGCCGGACGGCTCGTCGCTTGATCGTACCGATGAAGTCATCCGCCGCATGGCTTCCATCGCCATGAAAAATCCCGGCGTCGAACATGCCGTGGCGTTCCCCGGGCTATCCATCTTCGGCTTCAGCAACAGCTCAAGCGCCGGATTGGTGTTCCTGCCCCTCAAGCCCTTCGACGAGAGGCGTTCTTCGTCGCTATCCGCCGGAGCGATCGCGCAGTCGGTCAACATGCAGTTCGGAGCCATCAAGGATGCCTTCGTGCGCGTGCTGCCGCCGCCGCCGGTACATGGGCTTGGCACCAGCGGCGGCTTCAAGCTGCAACTGGAGGATCGCGGCGACCTGGGTGAAGCGGCTCTTTCCAACGTCAAGGATGCCATTTTGGGAAAGGCCTACCGGACTCCGGCGCTTGATCCGCAGCAAACCTACAGCGGTTACCAGATAAACGTGCCGCAGCTTTTTGTTGATCTCGATCGCACGCGCGCCGAGCAGTTGGGCGTCCCCATTTCCAGCGTCTTCGACACCATGCAGATTTATCTGGGTTCGCTTTATATCAACGACTTCAATAAATTTGGACGCACATGGGAGGTCATCGCGCAGGCCGACGCGCCCTTCCGCGCTCATGCCGAAGACATCACCAAGCTCAAGGTGAGAAACCTGGCGGGCGACATGGTGCCGCTGGGCAGTATGCTGTCCGTTCATCAAAGTTACGGCCCGGAGCGCGCCGGGCGCTACAACGCCTACCGCACCGCCGATATAAACAGCGGCCCGGCGCCGGGCTTTTCCTCCGGCGAGGCGCAGGCGGCGCTTGAAAAAATCGTGCACGGGGTGTTGCCCAAGGGTATGAGCTTCGAATGGACGGAACTGACCTATCAGCAGATCCTGGCGGGTAATACGGCGATGTATGTGTTCCCGCTGTGCGTGCTACTGGTATTCTTCGTACTGGCGGCGCAGTATGAAAGCCTGACGCTGCCGCTGGCCGTCATCCTCATCGTGCCGATGGGACTGCTGTGCGCCATTTTCGGCGTGTGGCTGACGCGCGGCGACAATAATATTTTTACCCAGATCGGCCTCATGGTGCTGGTTGGGCTGGCGTGCAAGAACGCCATCCTTATCGTCGAATTCGCGCGTGAGCTGGAACTGGAAGGCGAGACGCCGATGAAAGCGGCGGTCGAGGCGACGCGGCTCAGGCTTCGTCCCATTCTGATGACCTCGTTTGCCTTCATCATGGGCGTGGTGCCGCTGGTGCTGTCCACCGGCGCCGGCGCCGAAATGCGTCATGCCATGGGTGTCGCCGTATTTTCCGGTATGCTCGGTGTGACGTTCTTCGGCCTGTTCCTGACGCCGGTGTTTTATGTCGGCCTGCGCACCCTGTTCGGCGGGCACCTGCATTCCGCCTCAACGCCGCAGTTGCATAAGCATGAGGAGAAGAGGCATGAGTAGGACTCCGCCATTGCGGGGATCGCGCAGTGCGATGCGGCAATCCAGAAAAATAGATTGCATCGCTTCCCTCGCAATGACGGCGCTCCTCGCCTCATGCAGCCTTGTGCCGGCCTTCAAGCCGCCTGCCGTTATGCCGCCGGCGTCATACAAGGAACAGCCGGCCGGCGCGGAAGTGGTGGCCATGCGCGGACGCTGGCAGGCGGTACATTCTCTCGAGAAGGAAAACCGCGGGCAGTGGTGGAAAATCTTCGACGATCCGCAACTCAACGATCTGGAACAGCAGGCGGAGAAGGCCAACCCGTCGCTACAGGCGTCGGCGGCGCGCGTTGCCGAATCGCGCGACATCGCCCGCGCCAACGTGCCGAGCCTGCTGCCCGACATAGGGATTGGCGGCAACGCCGTGCGCGCCCAACCGGCGGCGGCCGGGCTGGCGGCATTCGGCCAGCCGGGTAAGAACCTCCATCCTTACACGCTGTACGCGGCGCAAGGCGAGGCCGATTACGAAGCCGATCTGTTCGGCCAGGTGCGCGCTAATTATAAAGCCTTTTTGCATGACGCTGATGCGATGGCCGCGGCGTACCGCAGCGCGCTTCTGGCATTGCAGGCGGATGTGGCGCAGGATTATTTCGGCTTGCGCACGCTCGACGCCGAGCGGCAGACCCTGCGCGATGCGGTGGCGGTGCGCAAGGAAGCGGCGCGCATCATGCAGGCAAGGTTTAATCAGGGCGATGCGGGCAAGCCGGACATGGCCGGGGCCGAGAGCGCCCTGGCTTCCGCCCAAGCCGGCCTGCTGGCGCTCGACCGCGGCCGCGCCGCGATGGAACATGCGCTGGCCGTATTGCTGGGCAAGCTGCCCTCCACGTTTATGCTGGCGGAGAATCCCCTGGCGGGCAATCCGCCGCAGATTCCGCCGGGACTGCCGTCGCAACTGCTGGCGCGCCGCCCCGATGTCGCGGAAGCGCTATCCTCTATGGCGGCGGCCAATGCGCGCGTCGGCGCGGCGCGTGCCGCCTTTTTCCCCAGCCTGATGCTGACCGCGACCGGCGGCTATGAATCCACCGGCCTGTCCGATCTGCTGCGCTGGTCGAACCGCACCTGGGCGCTGGGGCAACTTTCCGGCCTGGCGCTCTCCATGCCTATTTTCGACAACGGCCGCAACCAGGCGCAGCTTGCCGCCGCCCATGCCGCCTATGATGAGGCGGTTGCCAACTACCACAGCCAGGTGTTGATTGCTTTCCGCGACGTCGAAGATAACCTTGCCGCCCAGCGTCTGCTGGCCGGGCAGGCCGAGCGCACAGACGAGGCGGCGGCATCAGCGGAGCAGGTCACCGGTCTGACCCGCAAGCGTTATGACGCAGGCGATGCCGATTATTCCGAGGTGGTGACGGCCGAACAGCAATCGCTGACCGACGAACGCGCCGCCGCCGAAA
>JAGWIM010000072.1 GCA_028873525.1 Pseudomonadota bacterium | reverse complement strand
TATGCTGATAGGCTTTGAAGGTGCTATTTCAGTATCGGAAATGCTATGAAAGATGACTTTTCAATGATTCACACAATCGGCTCTCAGAGCCAGAAAGAGCATTTTTTGTTAAAATTGGCACCGGCTGTAATGCCCAGTAGAAGCCAATTTCGATTAAAACTTGCACAGTCACTTACACATACACATATTTTACAAAAAATATTATATTATTATCAATATGTTAGAAAGTTGTTGCGGGGAATCATAATCCCTTGGTCGGGGGTTCAAATCCCTCCCGAGCCACCAACGCTTGGTTCTGTATAGTAAATATACATATTTCATGGCATGGTCGTGGCAATCACCGCCATGAACCCCGGCCAGGGACGGGGCAGGGATATTATGGAATCCGCCGAAGTTATCGAAGTCGTCCGCCAGGGCATTTACGTGCTGATTATCATCTCGGCGCCGCTGATGATCGTAGCACTGGTGGTCGGCCTGGCGATCGCCCTGTTGCAAGCGCTGACGCAGGTACAGGAAGCGACGCTGACGTTCGTGCCGAAAGTGCTGGCCATGCTGATCATGCTCGCCATCACCCTGCCCTTCATCATCCAGACGCTCACTGATTATAACACGAAATTGCAAGAAAAGATTGTGCATATCCAGTGAGGTGTTCCATATTCCGTGTTCAATAAGAGGCAAAAGGACAGCCGCCGCCGGTTTTATTTTTTCACCTACCATTGAACATTGAACACGATGCTCCAGCAATTTCTCACCTCGCAGATATTCGCCTTCCTGCTGGTTTTCTGCCGGCTGGGGTCGGCGTTCGTACTGCTGCCGGGATTCGGCGAAATTTACGTGGCGGTGCGCGCGCGGCTGATGCTGGCGCTGATGTTCAGCCTGACGCTGACGCCGGTCGTGCATAACATCCCACCGGTGCCGACGGACGCTTTTGCCCTGATGACGTTGATGGGCGGTGAAATCCTCACCGGCCTGTTTTTAGGGGGCTTGAGCCGCCTGCTGATTGCCGCCATGCACATCGCCGCCACCGCCATCGCCTACCAGTCGAGCCTGGCGTCGGCGCTGACGCTCGACATCGCGCAGTTTCAGGGGCAGGACACGTCGCTGGGGAACCTGATGAGCGTGACGGCGGTGGTGCTGCTGTTCGCCACCGACCTCGACCATCTGATGCTGAAAGGCCTGGCCGACAGCTATACGTTGTTCGTGCCCGGACAGTTCCCGCCGATCGCCGATTTCGCGCAATCCGCCACGCAGACGATGAACGGCGCCTTCCGCATGGCGTTGCAACTCGCCGCGCCCAACATTGTCATCGGCATGATACTTTATCTCGGCGGCGGCATCATCTCGCGGCTGATGCCTACCATGCAGATATTTTTCATCATGATGGCGCCTCAGTTGCTGATCAGCTTTTTTATCATTATGGTGACGTTTTCCGCCATCATGCTGTGGTATATTAATTATTTTAAGGATAGCCTGTCGGTGTTTCTTGCCCCTTAGCTATGCAAACCAGGCTGCCGTTTGGGGTCGCCGTCCGCTTTTTCCATCAGCTCTTTTTTTTGCGCGCCGGTGAGGTCGCGCGTCAAAAGCAGTATGGCCCCCAGCGCGATGCCGCTTGCCGACAGGGACGATATGGCCACTTCCCACTTCTGGTGGGGACGCAATAATTTCAACTCCTTGAAAATATTGGTGATGCCTCCCTTCTTGAAACGCTCTTCCATTTTGCCTTCGAATAATTTTACGCCTTCCTCCAACTGGCTGAAATACTCCCGCTCCGTAAGTTCATTGGCTTCGATCTGCCGGACAATCTTGGGACCGTATTCCGATCGTATTTTTTTTATGTCTTCGATAAAATAAAGCGAAGACACGTTTTTATAGGCGCGTTCCTGAATAAGCCTCCATGCGGTCACGCCGCCCGCCACAATTGAAGAAACGCCGCCGATAATATCGGCGAGCAGCGGATTAATCAGGCCCGATTTCCTTTTCAAGTGCCAATTTTCCCATCCCGCCGAAGCGGGATTGAGTGGTTTCTCCATGGCCGGTGTAGTTTCTGATTCCATAAAAAACACTCTTCCCCACTATGAAAATAGCGTATCCTGGGCAATAATAGTGTGACATTTTGATGAATTTTTTTATCTCTTTGATTTTATAGTAGAAAGAGTACATGGCCGACGACGATCAGGACCAGGAACAGAAAACCGAGGCGCCGACGCAGAAACGCCTCGACGAAGCAATGAAGAAGGGCAATGTCCCCTTTTCACGCGAGGTGAGCAATTTCCTGACGCTGGCCATGCTGGCACTGACAGTGAGCTGGCTGGCACCATCCGTTCTCAGCCATACGGCGCGGCTGCTGGCGCCTTTTCTCGCCGACGCCGACAACCTGCCCGCCGACCCTGCCGGCCTCGGCCGCATCCTGACCAAAGTGATGTTCGGCGGCGCCGCCGCCATCGCCCTGCCATTGGCCGGTGCGATAATCGCGACGCTGACGGCAAGCCTCCTGCAGCACGGCTTCGTCTTAAGCAACGAGCCTATCATGCCGCAGTTTTCCCGCATCTCGCCGCTGGCCGGAATCAAGCGACTTTTTTCTGCGCGGTCGCTGATGGAATTCGTCAAGGGCATCTTAAAAATCCTGCTGGTCGGACTGATCGCCTTCATCGCCGTCTATCCGGAAACCGCGCATATCCGGCAGCTACCGGGCAGCAGCGCGCAGGCGATGCTGGCGTTCCTCGCCATGCTGGCCATGCGGATGACGACAGGCGTCGCCGTCGCCATGTTCTTCATCGCCATTTTCGACCTGCTGTTCCAGCGTTATCAGTACGCGAAATCGCTGCGCATGAGCCGCCAGGAAATCAAGGACGAATTCAAACAAAGCGAAGGCGACCCGATGGTCAAGCAGCGCCTGCGCCGCCTGCGGCATGACCGTGCGCGCAAGCGCATGATGGCGGCGGTGCCCAAGGCCGATGTCGTCATCACCAACCCGACGCACTTCGCCGTCGCGCTGGAATATGATACGAAACGCATGAAAGCGCCGGTGGTGGTGGCCAGGGGGCAGGACATCATCGCGCTGAAAATCCGCGAAATCGCCGAGGAACATAAGGTGCCCGTGGTCGAAAACCCGCCGCTGGCGCGCGCGCTGTTTTCCTCGACTGACCTCGGGGAGGAAATCCCCGTCACCCATTACGAGGCGGTGGCGAAAATTATTTCCTATATCTATCAGTTGAAGGGAAGGAAGTTTGGGAGGTAATAAATCCCGCCTTCGCCGAAAATGACGGAAGGAGGAATTACAGGCCGCCGAGGTTGTAGCAGATAGTCGGGCAGCCGGAGGCTTTGTTCAAATTACAACACTTCCACCACAATGTCGGCGCATTTTGTCAATTCCCGGTCCCCGGTCAGAAACGCTTTTGCTCCGGAGAGAATCGCGGTGGACAGGTGGATGGCATCTGGAGTTTTTACATTAAGTGCGGCACGGAGGTGGGCGGCTTTTTCGATAACTTGCGCGGTGATTTCCAGGCAATCAACTTCCGCGCTGGCAAAAAACCCTATCGTATAGCGAAAGCAAATCCGCATTGCGTTCCCGAAGCGGCTTTACCCGGGTTTCAAGCCAGGTAAGCCGGGAAGTGAGAAGAAAGCGGCCCGGCTCGCGGCATGAACCGAGCCTTGCTTCCAGCGGCACCCGCGCCGGATCGTCGCCCTCGATAAGGCGAATGATTACGTTTGCATCGGCATAGATCACACTTCGCCCCAGGCGTCCCGTTCCTGCCGGAGTTGCCGGGTGATGTCATCAGCCGTTCGCAAGGCGGCGGCTTTGCCGAACAACGTGAACATCGAAGGGACGGAAGCACTCGGCATGGACGCATTCCGGCGCAGCAGGCCGACCAGCGACTCCACCGCCCATGCGGCTTCGGGCGGAAGTCCCGTCACGTCGATGGTATGGGGCACACCTGTATCATGTAATGTTTCCATGGTTCGAGGATACCACGGTTATCCGCCGAAGGTCAAAGGAAAATCCCTCCACCCACCGGAATGACGGAAGGAGGAATTACAGGCCGCCGAGGTTGTAGGGCGTGGCCGACCAGCCGGTTTTCTCGCCGAAGTAAACATAGGTAAAACCGTATCTGAACAAGCCGCCGGGCAAAGTGTTGACAATGAGATCGGCGGTGCCGTCGCCATTCACATCACCAGCGGCTATCGCCACGGCCGGGTCGAAGTATGTGTGGTCGAATTCAACACCGTTTGCCCCGTTCAGGAAGGTGGAATTAAGCGTAGTCGCCGCGCCTGTCCAACCCGCTTGCTTGCCGAACACCACATACACCGCGCCATTGGAAGAATAGGGCGCGCCGACGATGAGGTCGGAAATGCCGTCGCCATTGACATCGCCGGCGGCTACCGACGAACCGGCACTTCCACTTGCCGTGCCGTCGAACTCAACGCCGTTCGTACCGTTCAGGAAAGTGGAACTAAGCGTGACAGGGGTGGTGCAGGCGGCGTAATTACCGCCGCATTGTCTGCCGAACACGATATACACCGCGCCGTTGAAGGCGCCACCGTTAGCGCCGGGCGCGCCGATGATAAGGTCGGCGACATTGTCGCCGTTGACATCGCCGGTGGCTATCGAGGATCCGGCATAGTCGCTAAACATAGCGCCATCGAACTCAACGCCTTTCGTACCGTTCAGGAAAGTGGAATTAAGCGTGACAGGGGTGGTGCAGGCGGTGTAACTACCGCCGCATTGTCTGCCGAACACCACATACACCGATCCGGCATATGATTTACCGCCCGGTGAAGCACTACCTGCGCCAATGATAATATCGGCAATGCCGTCACCGTTGATGTCGCCGGCGGCTACCGAGGATCCGGCGAATGTCATCGTTCCGCCGTCAAACTCAACGCCTTTGGTGCCGTCAAGTAAGGTGGAGTCAAGCTTAGCCGTACCCAACCACCCCGCTTTTTTGCCGAAAACGACATATGTTGCACCGTCACCGCTCTGGGCGCCCTGTGCGCCGATAATGACATCGGCGATGCCATCACCGTTAACGTCACCGGCGGTTACCGCCCAACCAGCGTAGTCCTGCGCCGCCGCGCCGTCGAACTCAACGCCGTTCGTGCCGTTCAGAAAAGAGGCATTGAGTGTGCATGGACATGACGTCCAGCCCGTGCCGTCTTTTCGCGCCGCCCCGCCGAACACTACATATACCGAGCCGGAGTCACTGCCGTTCGGCGAAGCAGTGCCTGCGCCAATGATAATATCGGCGACGCCGTCGCCGTTGACATCGCCGGCGGCTACCGAGGACCCGGTATCGTCGTTTGGCGCCGCGCCATCCAACTCAAAACCATTGGTGCCGTTGAGAGTATTCAGCGGCAGCGGATCGGGGAAACCGGTTCTGGTGCCGAACACTACATATACCGAGCCGGAGTTACTGCCGTTGGGCGAAGCAGTGGGCGCGCCGATGATAAGGTCTGGAATGCCGTCGCCGTTGACATCGGCGATGGTTACCGAAGATTTTCCGCCACCCCCAAACAGGCCGTAATTACCCTGAACGACAAAACCCGGGGGAGAGCAATTCGTACCCAGGCAACAGGTGTTTTTGAGGTCATCGCGGTAATAAATCAGGTCATCGAAGCCGGTGTCGCCGGCGGCCGGCAGTACGCGATCCTTCCTGACGCGGATGTTGGTGAAATTGGAGGTGCTATAGGTGAAGCTGCTGTTGACACCGGCGTTGGTCTGCATGTCGGCATCCGTGCTGCCGCTGTTAATGCGATTGGCCACCGTGCTGCCCTGCGGCGGGAAGGCGCCGTAACCGCTTGGCCCGTGGCTGATATAGGCGTACATCGTGTTGTCGAGGATTGTATGCGTACCGTCCTCGATTACCAGATCAGGCCTGGCGCCGTTGTACCTGATGTTCTGCATCAGGTTGTAACAGCCCGAAACCCTTCCAGCGCTTTTGGCGGTGGCAATGCTATCGGTCGCCCGCCTGTCCACCACGTAGGTAAAGCGGCGGCCAAATGCGTCGAAGGCGTAATCGTCGGAAAGCCCCAGGCTGCGCGTCGGAACCGTGCCGCTTACGATATAACCGGTGCCGGCGTCAGGCCCCATCGGCGCCGCCGGCGAACCGCCGGTGCAGGTGCCGGGAATGGCGCCCTCAACGCCGAAATATATATTGCCAACCGCATACTGTCCGTCCGCCGGGCATGGCCGGCGGCCGTTGAACGCCATAAAGGCGCGCGTCGCCTCCTCAATCCTTTCAATCTTCCTGACGTCGCTGATGGTTTTAGCGTTGTAATCCCCGGCGTCGCTCCCCGGCAGCATGGACGCCAGCAGGATGGCCGCCGCCGTTATCAGAATGCTGACCATGATCAGCGAAAAGCCGTCTCTCCCTCTCCCGCCGGGGGAAGGAGAAATGACAGGCCGTGCATAAGGCACGCTATGGACGCGTTGATGCATAGGCGCGGCAACTCACATAATGACTTGTAATAGAGTAACTTATAAATATTAATAATATATTAATTATTTTCCTGTTATGGTGCGGCTGGCCTGAAAAATCAGTTGGTTTTTGTGCTGTAAATTCATAAGGTATCCCACATATGCCCCGGTACAGTGACATGGACATCAATGCCAGCGGAGCGCGCGATTTCGTCATGCGAAAGCGCCGGCCTACCGTTCCGCAATTACTAATGGTCTTCACCATGGCGCTGGTGGTGTCCATCAGCCTGACGGTGGCGGTCATGGACAAAATAATGCTGGGCGTCCTGCTGGTCATCCTGTTTGGTTCCATCGGCTGGTACGTCATCGTGCAATTGCAGCGCAGCCGCGACATCGTGCTGACCACTGAATTCCAGAACGCCTTATTCGCCTCGGCGCTGGGCATCAACAACAAGTTCTGCATCATCATCAAGCGCGACGGCAACATCGTCTATCTTGACCGATCGTTCCAGGACATGTTTCCCGATTTTATCAAGCTTGCGCGGCGCACCGTCGACATTCTGCTGGAATACGGACGGGTGTCGCGCGAGCATAGCGATAAAATCTACCGCGCCATCGAGCACGGCGTTTACGACAAGGTTATTTTTGACATCCGTACCGCCGGCGGCGAATTCCATAAAATCGTCATGTCCATCGAGCCGATCATGCGCCCGTCCGGGTTCATCCTGCTGCGCGGGCGCGAGTTCGTTCAGCACCGCACCGATGTCGGCCTGGAAGCCAGCACCCCGCCCGTCATCAGCAAATCGACCATCGCGCTGTTTTCGCACGTCATGGACAGCATGAACATGGGTATCTACATGGCCGGCCCGGCCGGCAACATCATCTATGCCAACCCGGTACTCGAGCAATGGCTGGGCTATGGCGACGGCGAAATCGCGGCGCGCAGCCTGTCGCTGCAGGACATCGTTCAGACCAGCGGCGACCGCGCAGGCACCATCGAGCCGGGCGATTACGAAGGCAATGTCGCCATGCAGAAAAAACCCGGTGGCACGGTGACCACCTTCGTCAACCAGAAAATCATGCGCGACGAACAGGGGAAAATCATGGGATGCACCGCGCTGGTGCATAACATCACCCGGCCGGCAACGGATGCAAAAGCAAAATTATGGTAGCATCCACCAATGATACGGGCGCTCCGGCGCGTCTGGTTGATTTTATCGAAAACTCACCCATCGCCATCGTCACGCTCGACGGGCAGGGTTGCATTATCGAAGGCAACCGCGCCTTCCATTCCCTGACGCAGCAGTCGCTGGGCGGGCGGCTGCCCATGCCGTTTGCCGACCTGCTCAGCCCGGGCAGAAAACCCGAAGGCGAAGGACTCCTCAGGCAGGCGCTGGCCGGTCATCTACCCGGCAAGGCGCATCCTTTTGAACTGTCGCCGGAGGGCGGCGCGCCGGTCATCGTCTCCGCCTATTTCAGCGCGGCGGCAAGCGGCGCTCTCATCCTGCACCTCATTGACGTCACCGAACAGAAGAATCTGGAGTTGCGCTTCGCTCATTCGCAGAAGATGCAGGCGGTCGGCCAACTGGCAGGCGGCGTCGCCCACGACTTCAACAATTTATTGACCGCCATGATCGGCTTCTGCGACCTGCTGCTGATGCGCCACCCGGCGGGCGACCAGTCGTTTGCCGACATCATGCAGATAAAACAAAACGCCAACCGCGCCGCCAACCTCGTGCGCCAGCTTCTCGCCTTCTCGCGGCGGCAAACCCTGCAGCCCAAGGTTCTCGATTTGACCGACCTGCTGGCCGAGCTTTCTAACCTGGTGCGCCGCCTCATCGGCGAGAATATCGAGCTGAAAATGATTCACGGGCGCGACATCGGTCACGTCCGCGCCGATCAGGGGCAGTTGGAACAGGTGCTGATAAACCTTGCCGTCAACGCACGCGATGCCATGCCGGGGGGCGGCACGCTCACCATCATCACCCGCCACATCCGCATCGACCGGGCGCATCCGCTGCCGCGCGAATTGATGGCGCCCGCCGAGGAAGACACCGCTATTCCAAACGGTGATTACGTGCTGGTCGAGGTCATCGACACCGGCAGCGGCATTCCCAAACCCATTCTGCAGAAAATTTTCGAGCCATTCTTCTCGACAAAAGCCGTCGGCAGCGGCACCGGCCTCGGGCTGTCCACGGTGTACGGCATTGTCAAACAGACCGGCGGCTATGTCTATGTTTCCAGCCAGGAAAAAAAGGGCACCAATTTCAGCCTGTTTTTTCCGTCCGTGGTGGGACAGGAAGCGGTGACCACCGCTGCCGAAAGCGACACCGCCGAGAAAAACGCAGCCGTCGACTTGACCGGCAAGGGCACCATCCTGCTGGTCGAGGACGAAACGCCGGTGCGTATTTTCGCGGCACGGGCGCTGCGCAACAAAGGCTATACCGTGCTCGAAGCCGATTGCGGCGACACCGCCATCGAATTGATGCGAACGCATGGCCATGAGGTTGAGGTCATCGTCACCGACGTCATCATGCCCGGCATGAACGGTCCGACGATGATCGATAAGATTACGCCGCAATTCCCGAACGTCAAAGTGATATTCATCTCCGGCTATGCCGAGGATGTGTTCGTCAATAATTACGGCGCCGAGCGCAGTTTCAACTTCCTCGCCAAACCATTCACGCTGAAGCAACTGGCGGGGAAAATAAAAGAGGTGGCGGGGAAGTAAGCCAACCCATCATTTATTGGCGCATTGTTGATTTAATCCGGCGCCATGCCCCGTCGTTCCCGGAATCTTGCTTTGACATAAACATTCGGGCGCAAAGCGCTCCCCCCTACCCTCTCCCGCAAGCGGGAGAGGGGAATGCCGAACTTTTCGTTACTGGCTATAAATTCTCCAATATTCTCTTTTTCACCTTCCGCATTTCCTCAAAATTTTCCGCTGCGTGATAGGAGGAACGCGTCAGCGGCGAGGAGGACACCATCAGGAAGCCCTTGGCGCGCGCCTGCCGTTCATAAAAAGCGAATTCATCGGGGGTGACGAAACGATCGACCGGCGCATGGGCGGGCGTCGGCTGCAAATATTGTCCGATGGTGATGAAATCGACCTCGGCGGCGCGCAGATCGTCCATCACCTGCAGCACCTCATCCTTCTCTTCGCCCAGCCCCACCATTAATCCGGATTTCGTGAAAACAGGAGACGCACACTCCCCCCCCGGGGAGAGGGAGGAAGTTTTCAGGTACAGCGCGTCAAGTTCCTTGACGGTCTTCAGCAGGTGCAGCGAATGGAAATAACGCGCTCCGGGACGAATGGTTTTATACAGGCGCGGCACTGTTTCGATATTATGGTTATACACATCAGGTTTTGCTTTAACGACAATTTCTATCGCATTATCTTTACGTAAAAAATCCGGGGTCAATACTTCGATGGTAGTCTGCGGCGCACGCAGGCGCATGGCACGGATGCACTCGGCGAAATGCCCTGCCCCGCCATCCTCCAGATCATCCCGGTCCACCGAGGTCACCACCACGTGCCTGAGCTTGAGCTGCGCCACTGCCTGCGCCAGGTTTTCCGGCTCGTGCGGGTTGAGCGCGCCGGGTACGCCGGTTTTGACGTTGCAGAAGGCGCAGGCGCGCGTGCAGGTATCGCCCAGGATCATGAAGGTGGCGTGCTTCTTCTCCCAGCACTCGCCGATGTTCGGGCAGCCGGCCTCCTCGCACACGGTGACGAGGCCGTTGGCGCGCATGATGGCA
>JAGWIM010000071.1 GCA_028873525.1 Pseudomonadota bacterium | reverse complement strand
CGGAATGATGCACCCCGGGCACACCGCATTGACGCGGATTTTTGGCCCCAGCGCCCGCGCCGCCATCAGCGTAAAATCGGCCAGCGCTTTTTTTGACAGCAGGTAAGCGAAATGGCTGCCGTGCGTATGGACGATTTCACTATCGGCGATATTGATGACGCACCCCTTGTGGAACGTTTTGGCAAAGTCCTGCGTCAGGAAAAATGGCGCTTTGAAGTTCACTGCGAACTGGCGATCGAATAATGCTTCGTCAGTCTCCATAAATTCAGCGCGTTCGAACAGTGAGGCGTTATTAATCAACGCGGCGCAATGCGGCAGGGCTGTTTTTATTTTTTTCATCAGCGGCGGGATACCTTTTATATCACTCAAATCATGAGGAAAAATTTTGCACGTACCGCCCAGCGCCTCGATTTTCTTCGCCAGTTTCTTGGCGTCGGGGGCAGAACGATGGTAATGCAGCCCGATGTCATACCCATGGTGGGCGAAATAAAGCGCCAGCGCCGCGCCGATCCGCCGCGCCGACCCGGTGATGATAACCGCCTGGCGAGCCATACCTTACCCTATCGCTATGTTATCAATCAGCCGCGTGTTGCCTAGCCACGCCGCCGCCAGCAAGCGCGCGGGATTATCCAGATTATCGGCCATCGCCAGCGTTTCAGCGTCATGCAACTCAAGGTAATCAACCTTGAAGCCGGCCATAACCAGCGCCGCCGCGCCCTGATCCAGCGCCGATTTTATCCCCACGCCGCCGGAGAGAATGGTGTTGCCGACACTGGAAAGCACTTCATATAATCCGGGTGCAATCTTGCGTTCTTCGGTACTCAGATAGGCATTGCGCGACGACATGGCCAGCCCATCCGCTTCGCGCACCGTTGGCAGGCCGATAATGTCGACTGAAATATCGAGGTCAGTCACGATGCGGCGGATGACGCATAATTGCTGATAATCTTTTTCACCGAATACCGCTACATGCGGCAAGACGCGCAACAGCAGCTTGGTTACCACCGTCGCCACACCATTGAAATGCCCGGGGCGGGTTTTGCCACAGAGAATATCACCGAGCGCGCCCACCGAGACTGTCGTCGTGTAACCGTCGGGGTAAACATCTTCAAGTGGAGGAGTATAAACAATGGCAACGCCAGCCTTATCCAATTTATTAATATCGCTTTTTAACATCCTGGGATATTTACTAAAATCCTCATTAGCGGAAAATTGTTTCGGGTTGACAAAAATAGTGAGTACCACCTCATCTGCCGTTTCTTTCGCATGGTTGATCAACGCCATATGTCCGTCATGCAGCGCGCCCATGGTAGGCACCAGCGCAATACGCTTTCCGGCCATTGCCGGTCCGGTCAGCGCCTTCTGCAGACTTTCCATGTCGTGCGCGATGGTTAATTGCATGAGTGGCGCCGTTGCTTTATATCGTGGTTAATCGGGCATAGAGGGCTTAAAGGAATGCCAGTAAAAAAGCAAGTCGCCGTTGCCAATTCGCTCAGCCGACATTACGAGCAATTGACAGCGCGCGGCGATATAAAAGATGACCCGGCGCAGCGCGAGGTAATTTCGGCGCTGGAAGCATTATCGGCAACGCTGGCGGATGCAAAGGCAACCAGGAAAAAACCGGCTGCTCTGCCAATGCGCGGTATTTATCTCTGGGGCGATGTCGGCCGCGGTAAATCCATGCTGATGGATTTATTTTTCGCGCATGCGCCGGTGGAAAATAAACGCCGCGTACATTTTCACGCCTTCATGCAGGAAGTCCATGCGCGCATCCATAAGCTGCGGCAGGAAAAAATGAGCGACCCGGTGGTGGTGCTGGCGTATCAGATGGCGCAGGAAAACAGTTTGATCTGTTTTGATGAATTGCAGGCCGCCGACGTCGCCGATGCCACGCTGCTCTACCGCCTGTTCACCGGATTATTCGACGCGGGCGTCACCGTCGTCAGCACCTCCAACCGCCCGCCCGTCGAATTATATACCGGCGGTGTGCAGCGCGAACGCTTCAATAAATTCATCACGCTGATTACCGATCGGATGCAGGTCATGAGCCTAACCAGTACCGGCGATTACCGCCATCGCAAGACCAAAAACCGGCAGCCTGTGTACCATTACCCGCTGGGGCGCGAGAGCGAGGCCTTTATTGCCAGCCGGCTAAAAGGCCTGCTCGATATTTCCTCCCCCGCAGGGGAGAAGTCAGGAGGGGGGCATCCGCGCCGCGAAATCCTCGCCGTGCATGGCCGCAAAACAGCATTTACGCTCTATGGCGATGCCATCGGCCGCTTCACCTTCCATGAACTATGCGAAAGTGCGCTGGGCGCTGCCGATTACCTGGCACTGGCTAAGCGTATCGAGACACTGATTTTAACGGACATCCCCAAACTCCCCGCTGAAAAGCGCAACGAAGCCAAACGTTTTGTCACGCTGATTGATACCTTGTATGAACATAATGTCCGCATCATCTGCACCGCTGCCGTCCCGCCACAGGAGATCTACGCCGTCGGCGACGGCGCCTTCGAATTCCAGCGCACGGTATCGCGGCTTGTCGAAATGCAGTCGGAAAACTATGGCGGAGACAGACTATTGAAATAGGTCATTCATGCCGATGCCCGGCGCCCTGGTAACAAATAAACGCGGCACTTGGATAGAGCAACAGGATTGCTTCCGGAAGCCAATAAATTACCCCGGCGCTCCCGCCTCATCCACCAACACCGCCAGCGCTTCCTCAAACCCCATGATTTCCTGCTTTTCCGACCCCAGGCGGCGAATGGAGACGCTTTTCGTTTCCTGCTCCCTGCTGCCGACGACGAACATCACCGGTACTTTCTGCAAGCTGTGCTCGCGCACCTTATAATTGATTTTTTCGTTGCGGATGTCGATCCCGGCGCGTACTCCGGCCTTCAGTAATTCGCTGTGAACCTGTCTGGCATACGCATCGGCGGCTTCGGTGATGGTAGCCACCACCGCTTGCACCGGCGCCAGCCACAGCGGGAACTTCCCGGCATATTCCTCAATCAGGATGCCGATGAACCGCTCCAGCGAGCCGAGCACGGCGCGATGCAGCATCACCGGCCGGTGTTTGCCGCCGTCGGCGCCGATATACTCGGCGTCCAGCCGCTCCGGCAGCACGAAATCCACCTGCAACGTGCCGCATTGCCAGTCGCGCCCGATTGCGTCGCGCAGGATGAATTCCAGCTTTGGGCCGTAAAACGCGCCTTCGCCGGGGTTCAGGCTCCATTCGAGCCCGGTGGCACTGACGGCGCTTTTAAGCGCGTTTTCCGCCTTGTCCCATGTGGCATCAGCCCCGGCGCGCCTGGTTGGCCTATCAGAGAATTTCACCTTCACATCGGTGAAGCCGAACGCCTTATAAATATCTTTCAGCAAAGCGCAGAAGGCGACGGTTTCCGAGGTAATCTGCTCTTCGGTGCAGAAGATATGCGCGTCGTCCTGCACAAAGCCGCGCAGGCGCATGATGCCGTGCAGCGAGCCGGAGGATTCATTGCGGTGGCAGCTTCCGAACTCGGCCATGCGCAATGGCAGGTCGCGGTAACTCTTCAATCCCTGCTTGAAGATTTGGATATGGCAGGGGCAGTTCATCGGCTTGACTGCCATCATATGTTCTTCATCGGAGTTGGTGACGAACATATTCTCGCGGAATTTCTCCCAGTGGCCGGAGGCTTCCCATAGGCTGCGGTCGACGAGAATCGGCGTTTTGACCTCGATATAGCCGCGCGCGCGGATTTTATGGCGCACGAAATTCTCGATAGTGCGGTAGATGCTCCAGCCCTTGTCGTGCCAGAAGATCATGCCGGGCGTATGTTCCTCGATGTGGAATAAATCAAGCTCCTTGGCGAGCCGCCGGTGGTCGCGTTTGTCGGCCTCCTCCAGCATGGTGAGGTAATTCTTGAGGTCTTTCTCGCTGGCCCAGGCCGTGCCGTAAATGCGCTGCAGCATTTCGTTGCGGTGGTCGCCACGCCAGTAGGCGCCGGCGACGTGCGTCAGCTTGAAGGCGGTGCCGACTTTGCCGGTGGATGGCGCGTGCGGCCCGCGGCAGAGATCGATGAACTCGCCCTGACGGTAGAGCGAAATGTCTTGTTCGGCGGGAATGGCCGAGATGATTTCCGCCTTGTACTCCTCGCCGGTGGATTTGAAGAATTTCACCGCCTCATCGCGCTTCCACACTTCGCGCCGCACCTGTTCATTGCGCGCGACGATTTCCTTCATGCGGTTTTCGATGGCGGCGAGATCGTCGCTGGAAAAGGGCATTTTGCGCGAGAAGTCGTAATAAAAACCGTTCTCAATGGCGGGGCCAATGGTCACCTGCGTTTCGGGGAATAATTCCTTCACCGCCTCGGCCAGCAGGTGTGCCGTATCGTGCCGGATAAGCTCCAGCCCGTCGGCATCCTTGCCGGTGATGATCTGGATGGAGGCATCTTTTTCGATGGGAATATAAAGGTCGAGCAGTTTGCCATCAACGCGGATAGCCAGCGCTGCCTTGGCCAGCCCCGGCCCAATGGCGGCGGCAATCTCCTCGCCGGTGATCGGACCGGGGAATTCGCGTTTGGAATTATCGGGTAATGTGATGGTGACCATAAAAACGTTGCTAGTTGCTCGTTGCTAGTTATAGGAAATTTCCAGCAACAGGCAACCAGCAACTAGCAACGAATTGCTAATAAGCCCTTTCCTCCGGCGCAAACGAGATTGCCGTGCCGGTCTGCGGCTCCTCGGCGGTCAGGCGCACCGGGCGGCTAGCCAACCTGACATTTCCTTCATCATCCACCGAACCGAGGCTGTGTTTCAGCCAGTGTGCGTCATCGCGCGCCGGAAAATCCTCGCGGAAATGCGCACCGCGGCTTTCGGTGCGGGCAGCCGCCGATGCCATCGCCACCGTCGCCTGCCGCAGCAGGTTGTCGGTTTCCAGCGCGTCGAGCAGGTCATTGTTCCAGAGGAGCGATCGGTCGGCGATATGCAGATCGTGCCGCATCAGTTCCCATAGTTCATGCAATTTTTTCCGGCCTTCTTCGAGCAGCGCGCGCTCGCGGAAAATACCGGCATGGCTGTGCATTACCTGTTGCAATTGCTTGCGGATAACATTAGGGCGTATGCCGCCGCGTGGCCGGCGCAATTCATCAAACCGCGCCAGCAGCTGCTCCAGCAGTTCCGGTGAGAGGGATTTATGCGCCGCGCCGTGCTTTATCGCGCCTGCCGCCTGTTCGCCGGCGTTTTTGCCGAATACCACGAGCTCCAGCAGCGCGTTGCAGCCCAGCCGGTTGGCGCCATGCACCGACGCGCAGGCCGCTTCGCCAACGGCGTATAAGCCCGGGATTAAATCCTGCGAATCGTGCAGCGATTGCGCAGGATCTGGCGCAACGATGGATGGAGATCCTGCGCTTGTGTTTCGCGCGCCGCAGGATTTGATGACCTCGCCATACTTATTCGTCGGAATTCCCCCCATCGTGTAATGCACGGTCGGCAGCACCGGGATCGGCTTTTTATGAATATCGATGCGTCCAAACGTGCGGGCGATGTCTGCGATTTGCGGCAGTTTGCTGTCGATGATGTTCGGTTCCAGATGCGTCAGGTCGAGGAGGAGATGATCTTTCTTTGCGCCAGCGCCGCGCCCGGCCATGATTTCCTGCATCATGGCGCGGGAGATGACATCGCGCGAGGCCAGCTCCATTGAATTGGGCGCATAGCGCTCCATGAAGCGCTCGCCGAGGGTATTTTTAAGCAGCGCGCCTTCGCCGCGCGCACCCTCGGTAATCAGGATGCCGGCGCCGTAGAGGCCGGTGGGATGGAACTGGATGAATTCCATGTCCTGCAGCGCCAACCCGGCCCGGAGCGCCATGCCGCCGCCGTCGCCGGTGCAGATGGTGGAGGCGGTGGTCGAGGCGTAAGCCTGCCCGAATCCGCCGGTGGCGATGATGGTGGCGTGCGCCTGGAATAAATGTAATTCGCCGGTTTCCAGGCGCCATGCCAGCAGCCCGCGACAGATGCCCTCTTCATCAAGCAGCAAATCCAGCGCCACATACTCGACGAAAAATTTCACCTTCTGCCGCAACGCCTGCCCGTATAAGGTATGCAGCAGCGAGTGTCCGGTGCGGTCGGCGACGGCGCAGGCGCGGTAGGCTGGGCCTCCCTTGCCGTAATCGGTGGATTGTCCGCCGTAGGCGCGTTGGTAGATGTGGCCATTTTCGTCGCGGGTGAAGGGCATCCCCATGCTTTCCAGCTCGACGATGGCCTCCGGCGCTCGCTCGCACAGCAGGGCGATGGCGTCCTGGTCGCCCAGCCAGTCAGAGCCGCGGATGGTGTCGTACATATGCCAGCGCCAATCATCGGCTACGCGGTTGCCGAGCGCGGCGTTGATGCCGCCCTGCGCCGCCACCGTATGCGAGCGGGTAGGGGGCGCTTTGGAAAGGCAGGCGACCGAAAGGCTTTTGCTGCTGGCCGCTACGGAGGCGCGCAATCCCGCTCCGCCGGCGCCGACAACGAGCAGGTCGTGGTGGTGATGGATGAGGGGGTAGGTGGACACCTGGGTTGCTGGTTGCTAGTTACCGGTTGCTGGTTATACTTACCACTCTAAATTGTAAAAGATGTAAAAATCTTATGGACATCCAGCAACTAGCAGCCAGCCACCAGCAACTTATTAAAACCGCCCTGTCCGAGGACATCGGTCCCGGTGACATTACCCCGGAGTTGCTCATTCCCGCATCGGCGCAGGCGGAGCTGCGGTTCGTTGCGCGCGAGGCGATGGTGGCGTGCGGCACCTTTATTCCGGCGGAAGTGTATGCACAACTTATTCCTTCCCCCACGGGGGGAAAACCAGGAGGAGGGCGCAATGGTTGCACCATAAACCCCCACCCTCTTGACGCGGATGAACGTCAGATTCCCTCTACGGGGGAGGGGATTGTTGTAAGCGTCGGTATAAAAGAAGGCACTTTCGTTATGCCCGGAACCGTGCTGGCCACGGCCACCGGCCCGGCGCGGGCATTGCTTACGGGCGAGCGCGTGGCGCTGAATTTCATGCAGCGCATGTGCGGCGTGGCGACGTTGACGCGCCGCTATGTCGAAGCGATCAAAGGCACGAAAGCGGTCATCCTCGACACACGCAAAACCATCCCCGGTTTCCGCGCGCTCGATAAATATGCGGTCAGGACAGGGGGCGGACAAAATCACCGCATGGGACTTTATGATATGGTGCTGGTGAAGGATAATCACATAGCAATCAGCGGTCAGCGGTTAGCGGTCAGTGATATAGTGAATCACGTAAAAACCAGATTATCGGCCGCTTGCCGCTTGCCGCTGCCAATGATTGTTGTCGAATGTGACACGCTTCAACAGGTCAAAGAAGCCCTCACCGCCGTGCCGGACCGGATACTGCTCGACAACATGAGCCTTGAAGAACTGCGCGAAGCAGTGGCGCTTTCAGGCGGGAAGATTCCGCTGGAGGCTTCCGGCGGCGTGTCGCTGGAAACAGCGCGCGCCATCGCGGAAACGGGAGTGGATTATATCTCGGTCGGCAAACTCACCCATTCCGCCCCTGCCGCCGACATCGGCGCGGATGCAGCCATAAAACCAGCATAATCATATAGTGCAATAAAGTCATTGCGACGCACTCTCTTGCTTCCCCTATGCGCCGCACCAGGTTTCACTGGCTTAAAGATTGAGGTTGAAGATCACCGAGCAGGCATTGCCCTGATAACTCGTGTTATAGGTGGAGAGGGACGCGGTGTCGCTGGTCGTGCAGTTGGGATGGGCGGGGGATTTGCCGACCGTGACCCGCCCATAGGCGGGCAACCCGTCGTCTATTTTGCTATCGATCATCCGCGTTTCCGCGGGGGTGACGGCATTACCATAGGTAAAGGCATCGGGATAGACGGTGCCGAACATGATGACGTGTCCTACGGTGGGCCAGTTAGTAGCACTTCCGTTTGGCAGGAAAGAGTAATAAACCGTGTAGCCCGCGCCGGAAATTTTTGAGGCGGGAACGTTAACGCCCGGCACCGCATTAACATTAGACCCGGTGCCGGCAATACCGTTATATCCCCCTTCGATCACCCCGGCATTGGCCAGTTGCTGCCAGGCGCGGAACCATTCGGCGGGGGTATTGCCGGATGCGTCGCCGATATGGCCGTCACCGTTGCCGTCGCAAGTGGCGGTATGTGGCATGGCGGTATAGGTGGTGTTGGGGCAATTGCTATCCGATCCCCAGATGGCTTCGGCGCCCTTGAAATCGCCGGGCAGCGCATGATACTTATCGCGGAAGTCATTAATGGCCTGTGTGTATTTAGCTACGTCGCTTATGACGCTGTTAAGCTGTGCGCTGCGGATGAGGCTGCGGCCGACGACGATGCCGCCCATAATCAGCGCGATGATGACAAGCACGATTGAAATCTCGATCAGCGTGAAGCCGGCTGGATTGGCTTTATATGTGTTTTTCATAACTCAAAATCCCAACAGGAATACCAGCGCGCAGTCGGGGTTGCTGTCGCCGATGTTATAGATTTGAGCGGTTTGGCTGGTATCGGTAGCGGTGCATTTAGGCAGTACGCTGGTGCGCCAGGCGCGTATGCTGCCGGTGCCGGGCATACCATCGTCAATTTTCTGGTCTATGGAGAGTGCTTCGTCAGGCCGCAGGATGCCGCCGATGGTGTAGTTTTTTGCTACGGAACCACCGAAGTTCAGCAGGTGGCCGTACTGGTCGCTCCACAGGCCGACATTGCCGGAGGTATTAAGATAATAGTTCAATGTCCAGCCGCCGCCGCTAAGCCTGGAAGCCGGCACGTTGGTTCCTATCACGGCTTCACTGGCGCCGCCTGCGCCATATGTTCCCGTAAAACTGCCCTGGACGAAACCGGCATCAGACAGATGCTGCCAGGCAAGGAACCATTCTCCCGAGTTGGCGAGGCCGCCGGGGGTATCGGTAGGGGTGCCTGTATTGCTGCTGGTGCCTATTTCTCCGTTGCCGTCGCCATTGGCGGTGTTGGCCCAGAAGATCGTGGCGTTGTTCATGTCGCCGGGCAGGGCATGGTATTTGTCCTGGAATTCCTTGATGGCTTTAACATAGCTGTCGAATTCGCCGATCATGTCGCGAATCTGCGCAGCGCGCACCAGCGATTGGCCGGCGACGATGCCGCCGATGACCAGGCCGATGATAGCCAGCACGATGGACATTTCGATGAGGGTGAAGCCTGATTGTTGATTGCCGGGTGTTGATTGCTGGTTCACCATCTCAAAACCCCGTGATGAAAATGAGCGAGCAATCGACGCCGGTGTCGCTGGTTTTATAGGTGGCTGTTGATGGGGCGGTGCCGGTGGCGCAATTAGGCGTGGCGGCCAGCGCCGAAGTGAACGATATTATGTTGCCGGTGCCGGGCAGGCCGTCATCCACTTTCTGATCGATAAGGAGGGTATCGGCGGTGGTCAGCCCGGGGTTGTAGGTGCTGGCTTTGGCCGATACCGGCGCGCCATAAACAAGGATATGGCGGTAATTAGCGGGGAAAATGCCGCTGCTTCCTGCGGATGGCGCGGCATAAAGCAGGGTGAAGCCGTTGCTTTTAATTTCACTCTGTGGAATGTTCATGCCCGGATCGGGCATATTACCGCTGGTGCGGCTGGAGAGCGCGCCGGTATACTCTCCTTCGAGGAACCCGGCGTTGGACAGATGCTGCCATATGCGGTAGCTTTCGTACCAGTTGACGGCGCCTCCCAGCGGGTTGCCGTTGCTGTCGCCGATGAAGCCGTCGCCGTTGCCGTTGCAGGTGGCGGTTTTGGGCGTAGCATTAGCGGGGGTGGAAGGGCAGCCGCCGGGATCGGTGCCCCAGAAGCTGGTGGCATCCACCATGTCGCCCGGCAGTTCCCTGTATTTATCCCGAAACGCCATCACGGCTTTTTTATAGCGATCCGCATCGGTGATCACCGATTGTAATTGCGCATTCCTGATCATGGATTGCCCGGAAACGATGCCGCCGATAATCAGCGCGATGATGAGCAACACAATGGATAGTTCGATAAGCGTGAATCCTTTTTGCCCTCTTTGCAGGGAGGAGGGCGGATGGGGGGGGAGCACGAAATAACCGTGTATAACTTTTATATTTCTCATGTACGCTCCCCTCTTCAACGGGACGGAAGAAGTCAGCCAAAAAAATGCTACAACCTCTATAATACTGGTAAGTTA
>JAGWIM010000070.1 GCA_028873525.1 Pseudomonadota bacterium | reverse complement strand
TTTTCGCCAGCGCAATGGCCGCCTGCCATGTCCCGCCGATGGCACGCTGGCGGTCAATACACAGTATTTCGGCGTGGAAACCATCCCCGCCGGCGATTGCACCAACGGATCGAGCTATACCAGCGGCAACAGCCCCAGCAATACTCAGTCAGCCGATTTTTACGACGGCATCAACACAACCGCCGGCATTGTACCGGTCAAAACACTCGGCCTGCCCGATGCCGCCGCCTTCGACCCCTGGGGAGGCGCGTTTTTCTACGCCGTCGACAAGCGCATCACCGGCATCAACGCCTTTGCCGCCTATCTCGTCACCGATACCGGCATCGGCAGCATCACCGTCAATGACGGCGCCGGCAATGCCCGCGTGACGCAGGCCATCGCGCTGGTCATGAGCTTCGGAGAAGATGGGCACGGCGCCTATCAGTTCGGCGGCGGGCGAAAATCCTCCGGATCGACAAATCTCAATGAGCAAACGAATTGCCATTGCAATTCGTCGGCAACGGCGCAAACATTCAACGCCACCTTCGTCCAGCAGACGGCGGCGACCACCAACAATGCCGACCCCCTGAACATCTTCGACGACGTGCTGCGCTATTATGTGCGCTCGTCTTTTCTTTCCGCCACCGATATTTCACCGCGCTGAAGAAACCACGCAAGGCAAAAACCGCCGCTATCCTGGCCGGCCGACGCTAAAGCCCCTTCACCGCATCCAGCACTTCCTTGACATGGCCGTCGACTTTAACCTTGCGCCAGAGGTTGCGGATGACGCCGGTCTTGTCGATGAGAAAGGTGGCGCGCTCGATGCCCATGTAGGTTTTTCCATACATGCTCTTTTCAACCCATGTGCCATAACCCTCACATATCCTGCCTGATTCATCCGAGGCCAGCGGGAAAGGCAAACAGTATTTTTTCTTGAAAGCATCGTGGCTGGAGGCGGTATCTTTCGATACGCCGACGATAATCGTATTCAGCTTCTCAAATTCCTGGATATGATCGCGGAAATCCTTGGCTTCGATGGTACAGCCCGGCGTATCGTCCTTGGGGTAGAAATACAGCACCATATGCTTGCCCTTCAGGTATTCAGGCGTGACCCCCTGTCCGCTGCCGAATGTGACATCGAGCAGCGGCGCGGTGTCACCGACGGCGAGTCCGGCGGTTTTTTTCGTAGGGGCGGATGCGGCCATGGAAATGCTCCTTGTTGGAATCCCGTGAACGCCAAAGGCTCTGCGCAGGATTCTCGCTGGTTATTGCAAAATATCCCGTACAACCGCGTCGCGATTCGCAGGATTCATAACCTCACGATAATACTGAAATACCCATTCTTCAACCCTTATCAGCTTCTTCTTCAGGGATGCAAAATCCTTCTCTTTGACCGATTCAGCCAGCAGTTTCTTCAGGCCGGAGGGCGCTGCAGCCTCATCGAAAGCATGGTCGCTGCATAGACGCAATATATTGAAAATCTGCCCGAGAAAGCAATCGGCTTCGGCGAGCGCATCCGCCACGCCGGCTTCAAGCCGCCCATTTTGCTTCAGCCACTCGAATATCTCAAGTGCGCCGCCCGTCTTCGCGCCTGGCATGTCCGGCGCATGGCGCAGCAGCAGGTATTCGGCGATAAAATCAATATCGATCAGCCCGCCGCGCACATATTTAATATTCCATGGATCAGCGCTGCCGTATTCCTTATGGATGCGCCCGCGCATGTCAGCCGCATCGGTATGCAGCTTGTTCAGATCGCGCGGTTTCGATAATTGCCCGCGAATGAAATCATCAAGCCGTTGTTTCAGGGCGACATCGCCGGAGATGATGCGCGCTTTGGTAAATGCCATAGCTTCAAATGTCCAGGCCATTGCCCTGAAATAATGCGCCAGCGTATCCGCGCTCACGGCCAGCAGTCCTTGTTTTCCCGACGGGCGCAGGCGCGTGTCAACCTCATACAGCCGCCCGTGCCGACCCATCGTTGCCAGTGCATTGACGCAACGCTGTGCCAGGCGATTGAAATATTCACTGGCGCCAAGCGATTTTTCGCCGTTGGAACGGGCATCCGCGGGCGCATCGTACACGAACACAAGATCAATGTCGGAGCTGAAAGTCATCTCGCGGCTGCCGAGCTTACCCAGCGCGATGGTGGCGAAATGGCCGCCGTCGATGTGACCATAGACGCGGGTGAATTCAACCAGCACCGCCGTCTGCGCCCGCCCGATTACCGCATCGGCGAGAAGTGAGAGGAAATGCCCTGCCTGGCGCGCATCGATCATGCCACGCAGCATCTGCACACCCGCCTGAAATTGTTTTTCATTGCGGAAACAACGCAGGGCTTCCATGCGTCTTTCAAAATCGTCCGCTGACGCCAGCGTTTCGGTAAGCTGCTGCTCAACCTGCTGCGGCAAAGGCAGTGCGGCGTAAAAATCCGGCGCCAGCACGGTATCAAGCAATTCGGGCGATCGGCTCAAATGTTCGGCCAACGTCGGCGCGCTGCCCATAACATCCGCGATAAGCGTCAGCAGATGCGGATTGGCGGAAAACAGCGTAAACAGTTGCACGCCGGCCGGCAAATGACTCAGGAATTCATTAAATTTAAGAAAGGCGGCGTCTGGATTGGCGGTTTCGCTCAGGCGGTTGAGCAGTATTGGCATCAACTCGGTCAGCAGTTCGCGGGCGCGCTTGGTGCGCGTTGCGCGCGTGGCGCCATGATGCCAGCCCATGACGATTTCGGAAATTCTTTCCGGTTGCGAATAGCCCATGCGCCGCAATGTATCCAGCGTATCGGGATCATGCGTCACGCCGGTGAATACCAGCCGGCCTTCGCCACCGAGATTTTCCGCGCTTTTGAACGACGAGGCGTAAATTTCATGTACGCCGGCGAGTATCCGCAGCGTGTCTTTTTCAAATAAACGCACATCGTCATAGCCCATGAAGCAGGCGACGTGGGCAAGGCCGGCGTCGCTTTCGGGAAGCGTGTGCGTCTGCTCGTCGGCGATCATCTGCAGGCGATGCTCCAGCTTGCGGAGAAACGCATAGGCGTCCGCCAGCCATAACGCTTTGCCATCGTCCACCAGTTTCGCCTGCGCCAACCTTGAAAGCGCTTCGCATGTCGCGCGTACGCGCAGCATTGGCTCGCGTCCACCCCAAATCAACTGATGAATCTGAACATAAAATTCGATTTCGCGGATACCGCCCTGGCCGAGCTTGATGTTGTGGCCTTTAACCTGAATTTCTCTGCTCCGGCGGCTGTCCATCTGGCGCTTGATCGAATGGATGTCGTCGATGGCGGCGAAGTCAAGGTTGCGCCGCCACATGAACGGCGCGATGCCTTTCAGAAAGCGATCACCCGCCGCAATGTCGCCCGCCACCGGCCTGGCTTTAATCATCGCCGCGCGTTCCCAGTTCTGGCCGACGTTTTCATAGTAGGCATATGCAGTGCCGGTGGCGATGGCCGGCGGCATCGAGGCCGGGTCGGGACGCAGGCGCACGTCAGTACGGAATACATAGCCGTCGCGGTTGCGCTCCTGCATGATGGCCACCAGATCATACACCAGCCGGTTCATGAAATGCTGTTCGCTGAGCCACCCTTTATAGCCCAGTTGCTCCGGCTCGAAGAAAAAAACGAGGTCAATGTCGCTCGAGTAATTCAACTCGCCGGAGCCAAGCTTGCCCATGCCGAGCACGACGACGCCGCTCTCCTGTGACAAGACGATTTCGCCGCGCTTGTGCGCCGCCCGCAGCAACACATCAACCGCCAGTTGCAGCGCCGTTTCGGCAAATTCCGACAGCGCGCCGGTGACTTGCGGCAGCGTCCAGCATCCCGTCATGTCGGCCAGCGCCACCAGCAATGCCAGCCTGCCTTTGGCAACGCGGAGGCTGCGCATCAGTTCCGCCTGATTACCTCCGGGCGCAAACAAGTCTTTCAGCCGCACATGAGCCGCATCAGCGCCCTGCATTGCCAAATCGCGCAGCACATCGGGATAAAGCAGCAGCAGGCGCGAGAGGTACGGCGAATTGCCGAAAACAGAGTCGAGCACGGGCGCCAACGCCTCCTGCCGCATCCAGGCAGCCAGCGCCTTATCTTGCCTCCCCGCCAGCGCCTGCCATTGCTCGCGGCGTTGACTCGCATCCGCCGTTGAATAAGGCTTGGGCAAGCCTGAGGCCTGTGCTAAGAAATTTTTCATGTCCGGTAACGAAGCATGACGATGCCCCGCCTTTTTGACAAGCGCAATATGATGGACGCCCTGCACCACCGTTGGGTGAAATATGTCATGGGCACGGCGCTGGGCATAGCGCTGGCGGCGCTTATCATCTTCAATGCCCTGCTATTGTGGGTGGCGACCGGGCCACGCTCGCTGGCCAGCCTTACGCCCTATATCCAGTCGGCGCTGTCTTCGGCCAACCGCAATTACACGGTCAAAATCGGCCAGACCTGGCTGCTGTGGGACGGTTGGCGGCATCCCATCGATCTGCGTCTGCGCAACGTTACGGTGCTGACGAAAGAGGGGCGGGTATTCTCGTCGTTCCCGCAAATCTCGCTGGGCGTGGATGTGCTGGCGCTGCCGTTCGGCAACTTCCTGCCGACCTCGATTACCATAATGCATCCGGTAATCAGCCTCTTGCAGAACGATGATCGTTCGATCAGTTTCGGGTTCCGCCAGGAAACGCCGCCCGCCGCCGTCCGGGAAACTCAGGCCGTGCCCTTTGTCGCCGCGCTGACGCCGCTGCTGACGCCCGACAGCTTAAGCGGCCTGCGCAAGCTGCGTTATATCAGCATCGTCGACGCCGATGTCAGCGTCGGCAACACGCACCATGGTGTGTTTTTCCAGGCCAGCAACGCCAACATCATTTTCCGGCGTACGTTTTTTGGCGTCGTGCAGGCCACCGCCAGCGCCAACATCAGCTATGGATCCTATCAATCTCTGTTGGCGGTACGAGTCAACATGAAGGCGGGCAGCCCGACCGTGGACAGCGAGATTGTCTTCAGTCAGATCATGCCAGGCACGCTGGCCGCCCTGTTTGCCGATAACAGCCTGCTGAACGCGCTGAAATTTCCGGTCAGCGGCAAAGCCAGCCTCTCGTTTGAAAAAGGCGGCGCATTGCAGCAGGCCGGTTTTGTCGTTGATGGCGGCAAGGGCAATATCGTTTCCGGGCGGCTGGCAGCGGACATTCCAGTCACCGGTTTTCATGCCGAAGGGCAGACAAGCAATAACGGCAACAACGTGCGGATCAACAAGCTTACCGCCGACCTGAACGGCATGATGCTGGCCGGCAGCGGCACCGTCGCCTTCAATAATCACGACGCCGCCGTTAACGCCGATGCCACACTGAAAAACATCCCGGCCGCCAGGGTGCGGATGCTATGGCCGCCTGAATTGTCGCCACAGTCGCGCCAGTGGGTAATCGACAATGTCAAGGAAGGCACAATCAGCCAAGCCTCGGCGCACCTGCACATTCCCTTCGGCGATCTGGCCAAACCGGCACTCCCCAGGGACGACGTTGACGCGCGGATTGCGCTTGACGGCATTAAAATCCGTTACCTGCCGGAGCATCCCGAAGTCAGCCATGTCAAAGGCGTTATCCATGTCGACGGCGCCAGCCTGGAGGCCGACATCGCCTCGGGGTCATACATGAAAAACACCCGGCTTACCGATGGCAAATTGCTGATTGCCGACCTCAGCGCTGATAATCCGTACATTACCCTGAGTTTCAATGCCGAGTCTTCCGCGCAGGACGCGGTGCGCCTGCTCGGCCTGCCACGACTTAAACATGCGGCGCAACTGAACCTGCGCGAAGACAGCGCCAGCGGCACTGTGCAGGGCCGCGCGTTGCTGGGATTTCATTTCTTCACGCCGAAGAATGCGGATCCCGATGCCGACATTACCTATGACATCAGCGCCCGGCTTACGAACACGGCGGCGGCGGGCTTCATGAAAAAATTCGATATTTCGCAGGCCGACGGCACACTCACAATCAAAAATTCCGGACTGGAATTCAAAGGCAGGGGCAACGTCAACGGCGCAACCGCATCGGCAGCCGACATCCGCTATATGTTTGCGCCGCGGGACGGCTTCGACACTTTTGTCGACGTGACCGCCACGGCGCCGGTGACGAGCCTGCCGCGATTTGGCTATCCACCCTTTTCCTTCCTTAAAGGAACGCTCGGCGTCAAGGCCAGCTTCAAGCAGGGCAAGACGACGGAAAGCTCAAGTGCCGCAATCGATCTCACCCATGCCGCCATCGCTTGGACGGAGTTCGCCTGGAATAAGCCCGACGGTGAGCCGGCCAGCCTTGACCTTGCCGCCGAAAAAAAAGACGGCATCGTCACCATTCCTTCCTTTCATCTCAAAGGCAGGAATATGGAAGCCGAAGGATCGGCCGAACTGGACAAACCGCTGTCGGCCATCCGGCGCGTGACCCTTGCGCGGTTGAAACATGGCGCGACCGACATCGACCACCTTTCCTATGAAACCATCCCCGGCGGCTGGATGCTCGACGTGCATGGCGCCGGCGCCGACATCAGCGGATTGATGGTGCAGGATAAAAATACGCCGGGTACCTTCTCGTTCGAACATTTCCCGGCGGTAACGCTTAAGGCCGACATCGGGCAGCTCATACTTGGTAAAGACCGGCGTCTGGCCGGGATCAAGGCCATGCTGAATTGTGACGTGCAGCGTTGCGCATCGGCCAATATCAGCGGCGAGACCTCTGACGGCAAGCCGTTTTCCTTCCGCATCATGCGTAATCCGAAGAAACAACGCCAACTGTCGCTGCATGCCGAAAGCGCCGGAGCGTTCCTCAAGGCGGCAGGCGTCTTCGAGGGGATGCAGGGCGGCGACCTCGTCGTCATCGGCAATTATGACGATGCAGGCCAGCAAAGCATTCTCAATGGAGCGCTCGACATCAACGAGCATGTTGTCAAAGACGCGCCGATTCTGGCTAAGATTTTATCGCTGGCGTCGCTGACCGGATTTTTTGACACGTTACAGGGCAACGGCATCCGTTTCACGCGGCTGCATATACCGTTCACCCTGACGAAAGACGTAATCACCCTCAAAGACGCCAAGACGCACGGCGATGCCATCGGCATGACCGCCGACGGCACCATCACCTTCCCGGAGCGTACGCTGGACATTCAGGGCACCATCGTCCCGTCCTACACGCTCAACAATCTCATCGGGCATGTGCCGCTGGTCGGCCACCTGCTCACCGGCGGCGAAGGGCAGGGGATATTTGCAGCGCGCTATAGCGTCAGGGGGTCGCAGAACAATCCCGATGTCACCGTCAATCCATTGTCGATGCTGACGCCCGGCTTCCTGCGCGGCGTATTCGACATCTTCGATATGCCGCCTGAAAAAGAACATAACACACCCTGACCGCCCCCCGCGCATCCCCGCCAGGCAGAGGGAGCTTTTCCCCGTATGTGTCACGTCAGCTTCACCAGCCGGTGTTTTTTCTTTCCGGCGGATAACTTCAACGCGCCTCCCTGAAAATGATCAGGAGCGATGGTTTCATTCTCATCGCTGATTTTTTTATCGCCCATGCGAGCGCCGCCGCTGCGGATGAGCCGGCGCGCTTCGCCGCCTGATTCAGTAAGGCCGGCGCGGCGCAGTAATTCATAAGCCGGAAGGCCTTTTCCAAGGTCGCTCGCCGCCAGTTCAAAC
Organism: Pseudomonadota bacterium; assembly: GCA_028873525.1. Classification (GTDB taxonomy): domain Bacteria; phylum Pseudomonadota; class Alphaproteobacteria; order Rickettsiales; family SXRF01; genus JABDCD01. The sequence continues at coordinate 2,533 of JAGWIM010000070.1, read as the reverse complement.
ACTGGAATATCCGCGCCGACGCCGCCTTCCTCAAAGGTTTTCTGGGCGGTTTCCGCCGCCTGTTTGGCGGCGCGGCCACCGTGGCACAGCGCGGTCGCCGCGTTGGCGAGAATCTTTTTCGCCTCGTTGATCTCGGCCCCCTTCAGCGCCTCCAGCCTGACGATTTCTTTCAGCGGCAGTTCGGTGAAGAGCCGCAGGAATTTTCCGACATCGGCGTCTTCGGTGTTGCGCCAGTACTGCCAGTAATCGTAGGGAGCGAGCATCTCCTTCGAGAGCCACACCGCGCCGCCGGCGGTCTTGCCCATCTTGGCGCCCGCCGCCGTGGTCAGCAGCGGCGTGGTGAGGCCGAACAGCCGCCCGCCGCCGTCTTTACCCAGATACTCCATGAAGGCCTCGTGGCTGTAATCCTCCATGTCCTTGCGTTTCGACTGGATGAACGGCTGCACCTCGGTAACTTTGGCGGATTTTTCCTTCTCAATGGCCAGCGGCCGGAAGCGTTTTCCGGCCTCGATATGATGCTGCAAATCAATGCCCATGACGATATTCCCCCACTGGTCGGATCCGCCGATCTGCAAGGCGCAGCCATAACGCTTATGCAGCTCGACGAAATCATATGCCTGCAGCACCATGTAATTAAATTCGAGCAGGCTCAAATTCTGCTGCCGCTCCAGCCTGAGCTTCACGCTGTCCTGCGTCAGCATCCGCCCGACCGAGAAATACCGCCCGGCCTCGCGCAGGAAGTCGATATAGCGCAAGCCGTCCAGCCACTCGGCGTTATCGGCGAGCAGCGCATCGCCCGTGCCCGCGCCGAAGGTGAGGAACCGCGTGAACACTTCCTTGATGGCCTCGACATTCTTTCCAATATCTTCCGCCGTAAGCAGGGCGCGGGCTTCATCCTTGCCGGAGGGATCGCCGATTTTGGTGGTGCCGCCGCCCATCAGCACAATCGGCTTGTGGCCGGTCTTCTGCAACCAGCGCAGCGCCATGATCTGTATCAGGCTTCCGGCGTGCAGGCTGGGCGCGGTGGCGTCGAACCCGATATAGGCGGTGACGCGGTCTCTGGCGAGCCTGGCATCGAGCGCCGCGGCATCGGTGCATTGCTGGATGAACCCGCGCTCCTCAAGCGTGTGCAGGAAGTCAGACTTAAACGTTGCCATATTACCCCGTTCGTTTATCCTACCGCGCGTATTCATACACAAGTTAAGGATATGCGCAAAGAAGAAGATGTAAAATGGTCGCTCGGGCTGATGAGCGGCACGTCGCTCGATGGCATCGACGCGGCGCTGATTAAAACCGACGGCGAACAGGTGTTCAGCTTCGGCGCATGGCTGACGCTGCCGTTTACCGACGCCGAGCGAGCGCGTGTGCGCGAGGCGGTGCATGGCCGTGGCGACATGCTGGCCGCCGAACAGGAAATCACGATCAAACACGCCGACGCGGTTCGGGCGCTGCTGAAAAAAGCGGATGTGGGGCGCAAGGAGGTGAACGTCATCGGCTTCCACGGCCAGACAGTGGTGCACCGCCCGCTGGAGCATTTAACCTGGCAGATCGGCAACGGCGCGCTGCTCGCCGAAAAAACCGGCATCGACGTGGTGTGCGATTTTCGCCGGCGCGACGTGGCGGCGGGCGGCGAGGGCGCGCCCCTGGTGCCGCTGTATCACACGGCGCTGGCGCGGCACATGGAGCTGCCGGTGGTGGCGCTCAACATCGGCGGCATCGCCAATGTCACCTGGATCGGCCGTTCGGAATCGCAGAGCCACGAACTGATGGACCTCGACATCATGGCGTTCGACACCGGCCCCGGCAACGTCATGATCAACGAATGGGTGTTGAAAAACGCCGGCATCGACTGCGACCTTGACGGCAAGCGGGCATTGGCCGGGAAGGCGAATCAGGCGGCGGTTCAGAAACTGCTCGCTGATCCGTATTTCACCAAAACGCCGCCCAAATCGCTCGACCGCAACCATTTCTCGTTCGACGCGGTGCAGGGGTTGTCCGTCGAGGACGGCGCGGCGACGCTGACCGAATTCGCCGCCGCCGCGGTGGAAAAAGGCGCGGCCTATTTTCCGTTGCCGGCGAAGCAGTGGTTCCTCTCCGGCGGCGGACGGCACAACCCGGCGATTATCGCCGCGCTCAAGCGCCGTTTTCCGCAGGTCTACCCGGTGGAATCGCTCGGCTGGATCGGCGACGCGCTGGAGGCGCAGGCCTTCGCCTTCCTCGCCGTGCGTAGCTTGAAAAAACTCCCGCTCTCCCTCCCCACCACCACCGGCACCATCAGGGCGGTGACGGGTGGGGCGTTGTATAGGGCTTAAAAAAAATCCTCCTCTCCCCTTGTGGGAGAGGACGGTTTGCCTCGGGCTTGCGTCAGCAAGTCCTTAGGCAAACCGAGGAGAGGGGTTACTTGCTTTTCGGCGCTTCGCACCGTACCCCTCTCCCTAACCCTCCCCCACAAGGGGGGAGGGGATAAAATAAATTGGCAGCAATTCGCTGTTTTCTCCATTCTGTTATGCTGCACCGCCTGCGCCTTATTTCA
>JAGWIM010000151.1 GCA_028873525.1 Pseudomonadota bacterium | reverse complement strand
CGGGATGTTCCATCGCAATATTGACGGCTTCTTTGATTGCCGCCATGCTGTTTTCAGGATACCGCATGCTCGCACCCCGATGCGCGGCAACCGCAGGCTGAACGATTTCGCAATAAGGGCAGAATTCATTGGCGCCGTTTATTTCCATGTTCCGTCCAGTTGCCAGTTATAATCGAAATAATCGGCAATGACCGCATCCTGCGGCACTCGCGGATCATAACGTCTGATAAACGCGATTACTCCGCCGCCACGCGCAAAATCCCCGGCGTACCAGTCGAAAATTTTTGACACTTCCAGGTCGGAGCGTGTAATTCGCAGGCCCTTGGCATCATTGTGCAGAAATTTCCTCACCTGCTGGTCAAGCTGATCGTCAAGCCCGGCGGCGGTATAGGCGCTGGCGCGCAAATCCGGACAGGACAGCGACGCGCAATTGATCGCCATGTGAATGCGCGGATCGCCTATTTTACGCAGGATGCCATGCTCAATCTCAGCCAGTGAATATTGCCTGCCGCCGATTGTCCAGTGATAATCCTTCCACGGATTGGTGAACCAGCCGCCGATATGCTTGATGGATATGTGTTCGTTGTGCCGGATGATGAGGTCTACGGTCAGCAGGTTGTAGGCGTTGATCCAGAATGCTTCTTTCTCTTTGCCGGAGAGCGCATCGGGATCAACCTGCGCGATAAGGCGCATGGCTTCCGCATGCCGCGCATCTTTGCTCCAGCCTTGATAATCTACCAGCGCACTGTGAATACCCTGTTTTTCTCCTTCGCTGACATGGCGCGCCAGCAGCGCATTATAGGGGGAAAGATATGCCTGATCCGCTGCCCAGACCGGTGGGCAGACACAAAAAATGATACTGAGAAATAAAAAAAATCGCCGCACGCTTCCTCATTGATACGCCAGAAACCTGTTTATTAGTAGTTCGTTCTTTTGTAGGCTGAGGTTACAGGCTGCCGCCTGCAAAGAACAGAAAATGGACAATAAATGGCTGAGAACAGCCCGCAAAAGCGCTCCCTTGAGGAGTTAATGCATGCCGCCCAAAGGGGCGATGGCCCGGCCTATGCGCAATTACTGAGGGAAATCACGCCGCTTATCAAAGGGTTTCTTTATAACCGGCTGGGCGATAACGCGGAAAACGACGACCTGGTACAGGAAACGCTGCTGGCCGTGCATAAGGCCAGCCATACTTACAATACCGACCGTCCGTTTAAGGCCTGGATGTTCGCCATCGCCGACCATAAACTCAAGGATTACCTGCGCTCCCATTACCAGAAAGCGGCCTTGATCAAAGTCGATTTTGCGGAAATCGAACATAGCTTAACGGATAATGTAACCGATACCCCCTCTGCGGGCGAATTACTTGATGAGATACTGGAGACGCTGCCCGACAAACAGCGGCGCATTGTGCGGATGATGAAGATTGACGGCTATTCGGTGGAACAGGTGGCTTTGGCCATGAATATGAGCCCTTCCGCCGTCAAGGTTTCCGCTCACCGCGCCTATAAACTGCTTATCGAGCGCAGAAAAAAGGAAGCATCGTAATGGATACGAACGCATTTATCAGTCAACTGGCGGCAAAAGGCGCGCAAAAACCGATGCAGCGACCGCTTTTGGTAGCGGGTAAATGGCTGTTATTGCTGGCGGCCTATTTCGCTGTTGTCACCATGTTTACCGGCTTCAGGCCCGATATCGCCGCCAAGTGGCAACAGCCCCTTTATCTTATTGAACTGGCGGCCATGCTGACGACTGCCATTACCGCCGCCGTCGCCGCAAGTTTTCTGGCATTGCCGGACGTCGGCCAGCGGCCGTGGATCCGGTTCGTGCCATTCGTGCCGCTGATGTTCCTTGGCGGATTATTGCTGCAAAATATGGCCAATGGAAACGCCATGCCACTCATCGAATGCATCCGCCTGCAGAAATATCAATGCATCCTGCTGCTGATACTTTTCAGCCTGCTGCCGGGGATTTTC
>JAGWIM010000150.1 GCA_028873525.1 Pseudomonadota bacterium | reverse complement strand
TCGGCATCGTGCTGCGATTTCCAGAAGCGCTCCTTGTTGCGGCGGATATACCAATTGTTCAACGCTTCAAAAAATTGCGACACGGCATCGCACGCGCCGGGCGTGTCATACGCATCGAGCGATGTTTGGATGGTCTCCACCGCCTGTTTGCAGTTGGCAAGGATGTAACGATCCATCACATCTTTCGAATCCGTGGCGAATTTCGCTTTAATCCCATCCGCATTGGCGTACAGGCAGAAGAAATTATAGGCATTCCAGATCGGCTTGATGGCCAGCCGTACGACGTCGCGGATGAATTTTCCTTCCGGGTCCACCGACAAATCCATGCCGCGCATCACCGGCGAGGCGATCATCAGCCAGCGCAGCGCGTCGGCGCCGACCTGGTCGATCACTTCCAGCGGATCTTTGTAATTCTTGAGGCGCTTGGAATATTTGAGGCCGGTTTCCGCATCGAGCACGACGCCGTGGCAGATGCAATGTTTGAACGGAATTTTATCGAACAGCGCCGTCGATAACATGATGAGCGTGTTGAACCAGCCGCGCGTCTGGCCGACATATTCGGTGATGAAATCGGCGGGGAAATGCGCCTCGAACCATTCCTTATTCTCGAACGGGTAATGCACCTGCGCGAAGGGCATAGAGCCGCTTTCAAACCAGCAATCGAACACGTCCTCGACGCGGTGGAATTCTTCGCCGCCTTCGGTGATGACGATGTCATCTATATGGGGGCGGTGCAGATCGGTGATTTTTTTTCCGCTGGCTTTTTCGATTTCGGCGATGGAGCCGAACACTTTTATCTTGCCGGATTTGCTGCGCCACACCGGAATCGGCGTGCCCCAGAAGCGGTTGCGCGAGATCGACCAGTCGGGCGCTGTGGCCAGCATGTGCCCCATTTGCCCATCGCGGATATGGTCGGGAATCCAGTTTATTTTCTGGTTGATTTCAACGGCGCGGTCGCGGAATTTAGTGACCTCGACATACCAGCTCGGCATGGCGCGGTAAATCAGCGGCTGGTCGGTGCGCCAGCAATGCGGGTAATTGTGTTTGATCTGTTCTTGTTTGATGAGCTGGCCGGTTGCCTTGAGGTAATCGATGATGCGGTCATTGGCGAGGCCGAATTTACTGCCGCCCGGCTCGGCGATCACGTTGAGACCTTTGAGGCTCAACACATTGCTCCCCCCTTGCGGGGGGGGCTGTAAGTCATAAATCGCATCGGTGAATTTTCCCTGGCCGTCGACCGGCACGACGATTTCGATGCCGTTCGCCTCGCAGCATTTCTGGTCGTCCTCGCCGAAGTCCGGCGCCATATGCACGATGCCGGTACCGTCGGCATCGGTGACGAAGCCGCTGCCGTCGAGGATTTTGAAGGCGTGCTTATGATTGGCGAAATAAGGAAAGAGCGGGTGGTAGGAGAGGCCGATTAGATCTTCTGATTTTATTCCATGAGTAATATCAATTTTTGCTCCCCGTTCATCATTCAACTGAAGTTCTGAATTCAAGTATTTCGGACCTGCATTGGCAGCCAAGATATAGCATTTATTATTCTTCAATACATATCCATAAGAAACTTGCCTATTCACCGCCAAAGCTAAATTACTCGGCAGTGTCCATGGCGTGGTTGTCCAGGCGAGGACGTAATATTTATCGGCTTTGGGTGCGCCGTGCGGCGGGGTGTTAAGTTCAAAGGCAACGGTAACCGCCTTGTCCTCGCGCTCTCTATATGAATTATCCAATTTGGTTTCAAAGTTGGACAAGGGCGTTTCGGCGGCCCAGCTATAGGGCATGACGCGGTAGGCCTCGTACACCAACCCCTTGTCATAAAGCTGCTTGAACGCCCACAGCACCGACTCCATGAAGTTTTTGTCCATGGTCTTGTAGTCATTTTTGAAGTCCACCCAGCGCGCTTGACGGTCGACATATTCCTCCCACTCGCGCGTGTATTTCATCACCGAGGTGCAGCAATGCTCGTTGAATTTGC
>JAGWIM010000149.1 GCA_028873525.1 Pseudomonadota bacterium | reverse complement strand
AAACCCGCCGGAGATGGTTTTTACCGTCATTTTCGGCGACGGCTTCGGTACGCCTCCGGTCAGCAGCAATTTTAGTTTCTTGCGTAGGACAAACGCCGATTTCGCCGCCTCATCGGCCTCCGGCGCGATGATGACTTCGAGAAATAATTTTCCCAGCGCCCCGGCAAACGTTTTATCCAGCGGCCTGTTGGCGGCGATGATGCCGCCGTACGCCGACACCGGATCACAGGCCAGCGCTTTTCTAAACGCCTCGGTGATATTGTCTGCGACAGCGACGCCGCACGGATTGGCATGCTTGATGATGGCCACCGCCGGTTGCTCGAACTCGCGCACCAGTTCATAAGCGGCGCTGGCATCGTTATAATTATTGTAGCTCAGTTCCGCACCCTGCATCTGTCTGGCGGTGGCCAATGATGACGCGGCTTCGCCGGTGGCATAAAAGGCGGCTTTCTGGTGCGGGTTTTCACCGTAATGCAGGGGTTGCCTGAGCGCGCCGCTGATGGTCAGCAACGGCGGGAACAACGTGCCTTCTTGCGCATGCATCCAGCCGCTGATGGCGCCGTCGTAGGCCGTTGTGCGCGAGAACGCCTTTGCGGCAAGGGCGCGGCGGGTTTCCGGCAGCGTCTCGCCCTCGGTTTTCATCTCCTCCATCACGCGGGCGTAATCCGCCGGATCGACGATGATAGTGACGAACTTATGATTCTTGGCGGCGCTCCTTACCATACTCGGCCCGCCGATGTCGATATTTTCAATGCAGGTTGCCGCATCTGATCCTTTAGCCACCGTTGCCTCAAACGGATATAAATTAATCACCGCCAGATCAATCGGCGCGATACCGAGCGCCTTCATCGCTTTCTCGTGCGCCGGATCGCCGCGTACGGCGAGAATGCCGCCATGGATTTTCGGATGCAGCGTCTTGACCCGCCCGTCCATGATTTCCGGAAATCCCGTATGCGTGGATACTTCCGTCACCGCAATGCCGGCATCGCGCAGCGTTTTCGCCGTGCCGCCGGTGGAGAGTATCTCAACACTCATGCTTTCAAGAAACTTTGCAAACCCGACCAGGCCGGTTTTGTCGGAAACGGAGAGGAGCGCGCGTTTTATCGTCATTGGCCGAGCGCTTTCAGGTAGTGCAGGTATTGCGGCGAATGTTCGAATTCCGGCACGAGTTTCTTCAGCATCTCCAGCGCTTCCGGCATTTTTCGCTCGCTGCAAGCGGCAAACAGCGGCTCCAGCAGGCGTTTCAGCGCCGAAAGCTCGGTGAAACGCGGGCTGGCGAGGAATATACCTTCGCATTCCGTTTTAGCGGCATTTTCGGAAAAGTGAAACAGTTCCTCGTATAATTTTTCGCCGGGGCGCAGGCCGGTGAAGACAATCTTGATGTCCTCACCCGGCGTCAACCCGGCGAGCTTGATCATCTGTGTCGCCAGATCAACAATCTTCACCGGACGGCCCATATCGAGCACGAATACGCATTCCTTTCTTCCCGTCGCCGCACCCAGCGCCGCCGCCTGCAGCACCAGCTCGACAGCCTCGCGCACCGTCATGAAATAGCGCGTCATCTCGGGGTGAGTGACGGTGATCGGGCCGCCGGCCGCCAGTTGCTCGGAAAAAAGCGGCACTACCGAACCGGTCGATCCCAATACGTTTCCGAAACGCACGGTGATGAATTTCGTGCCGCCCGTATGCTCCGCCTCGCCCAGCGCCTGGCAGAAATTCTCGGCCAGCCGCTTGCTGGCGCCCATGACGTTGGTGGGGTTGACTGCCTTGTCGGTCGAAATCATGACCATGACGCCGGCGCCGTGCTTGCGGCAGGCTTCGGCGACGCTCTTTGTACCGAAAACATTGGTGAGGATGGCTTCCTCGACATTAGCCTCAGCCATCGGCACGTGCTTGATGGCGGCGGCATGAAACACCAGGGCGGGCTTATGCACGCGGAAAATACCATCGATATGGCGCAAATCGCGCACGTCGCCGATAAT
>JAGWIM010000148.1 GCA_028873525.1 Pseudomonadota bacterium | reverse complement strand
GCAGAATGTCGTACACGTTGGCGCCGATGGTCGGCAGCACGTCGACATATTTGATATTACGCGCCGCTTTGGCGAAATCCTCATTGACTTCCGCACCCTCGACAAAGAGCGGCCTGTCCCAACCCGCTTTCTTAAAAACATCAATCAAAGCCTTGGTTTTTACCTTTTTTATGTCCGTCGCCTCGATGATGAAAAGATTGCCTTCCTTCTGCTTGGCCGACAGGGCATGTTTGAGTCCCAACTTGCGGAATTTCTTGGTCAGTCCCAGCTCATGGCTGCGCACGACGGGTCCAAAAATAGTCGCGCCGCCGCGGAACTGCGGCGAACGCAACGAACCGGCGCGGGCATTGCCGGTGCCTTTCTGCTTCCACGGCTTCTTGGTCGTGCCGCTGATTTCGCTGACGGTTTTGGTTTTGTGCGTGCCGGCGCGGCGCTTGGCAAGCTGCCACTCGACCATGCGGTGCAGAATATCATTCCGCACTTTGAGACCGAAAATACCCTTGGGCAGATCGATTTCGCCGGCGGCTTTATTTTCCAGTGTGATGACCTTTGTTTTCATAAATGCTTCCTTATTAAATCCTGCGGGCGCGAAGCGCAGCACAGGATCTAGTTTCTGGCCTCCTCAGTTTTCACTTCACCCTGAGAGATTGCGCTCGCTGCAGGATTGGCACGAATCCCCGCCGGGTACGGCGCTTTCGGGTGCGATCCCTTCTTCACCGAATCCTTGACCAGCACGAAACTGTCCTTGTACCCAGGCACCGCGCCTTTGACGAAGATGAAACCCCGCGCGTCATCGACCTGCACGACTTCGAGATTCTGCACGGTGCGCCGGCGCTGACCCATATGACCGGCCATTTTCTTGCCCTTGAACACGCGGCCCGGATCCTGGCGCTGGCCGGTCGAACCGTGCGAGCGGTGCGAGATCGACACGCCGTGCGACGCTTCCAGGCCGGCGAAATTCCAACGCTTCATGACGCCGGCAAACCCCTTGCCGATGGTGTCTCCTGTAATGTCCACATACTGTCCCGGCGCAAAATGGCTGGCGACAAGTTCGGCGCCCGGCTCGAGCACGGCATTTTCAGCGACACGGAATTCGGCAACTTTCCTCTTCGGCTCGACCCTGGCCTTGGCGAAATGACCGCGCATGGCCTTGCTCGTGTTTTTTGCGCGCGCCGCACCAACGCCGAGCTGCACGGCGGTATAGCCGTCCTTCTCCTTGCTCTTGCCCGCGACCACCTGACAATTCTCGACGACGAGCACGGTCACAGGCGTTTCCTCGCCCGCTTCGCCGTAGACGGTCGTCATGCCGATTTTTTTCGCTATCAATCCGGTTCTCATAATCTTCTTCCTTCACATAATCCTGTGAATCGCGTCAGCGATTGCACGGGATCCCGCGCCGACGCTTTCGCGTCCCGCAGGATTTATATACTAAGCGGCTTCAGCTTTTATCTTAATATCCACGCCCGAAGCCAGATCCAGCTTCATCAGCGCGTCGACCGTCTGCGGCGTCGGATCGAGAATGTCGATCAGGCGCTTGTGCGTGCGGATTTCAAACTGCTCGCGCGATTTCTTGTCAATGTGCGGCGAGCGGTTGACCGTAAAGCGTTCGATGCGGCGCGGCAGCGGAATCGGTCCCACCACGTTGGCGCCGGTGCGCTTGGCGGTCGAAACAATTTCGCCCGTCGACTGATCAAGCACGCGATGGTCGAAGGCTTTGAGCCAAATTCTTATTTTCTGGTTCTGCATAATCTTTCCTTCGTGTTTCGAGTCGCGAGCCGCGTGACCCGTGAATCTTGTTTATCACGCGACTCGAACCATTCGACTCGCGACTCGTTTCTCCCTACTCCACCACCTTTGCGACGACGCCGGCGCCGACGGTTCTGCCGCCTTCGCGGATGGCGAAGCGCAGGCCTTCATCCATGGCGATGGGGCTGATCAGCGTCACTTCCATGGCGACGTTGTCGCCCGGCATCACCATCTCGACG
>JAGWIM010000147.1 GCA_028873525.1 Pseudomonadota bacterium | reverse complement strand
GTTTGGCGTATCAATGAAGCCTGCGCCCTGTACGCCGGTGGTGCGGCGCGCGGCATCAAGGACTTCGGCAATCGAAAGGTTATAGCGCGTCAGCTGTTCCGGTTTAAGTTGAATCTGCAGCTGCCTGACTTCACCACCAAATACCGCGACCTTCGCCACGCCCGGCACGGCAAGCAGGCGCTGCGTCACTACCCAATCGGCCTGCGTGCGGATATCCTGCAGCGATTTACTTTCCGAACTCAGGCCAATGATCATCACGATGCTGGTGGAGGAGGTCAACGGCGTCAGCACCGGTGGCTGCACACCTTGCGGCAGCTGGGTCGCCAAAGCCGAAAGACGCTCGGCAACGACCTGCCGGTTCAGATAGATATTGCTCTTGGGATCAAAATTGATCTTGATGACTGAAAGGCCCTGAATCGATGACGAGCGCAGCGACTCGATGCCCGATACGCCGTTGACGGCATTTTCAATCGGCTGCGTGACCAGCGTTTCCACCTGTTCCGGCGACAGGCCCGGCGCTTCCGTCTGAATGGTGACCTGCGGCGGTGCGAATTCGGGAAACACGTCATACTGCGCCTTGCCAAGGCTAAAGAACCCATAGATCAAGGCGGCGACGGCCAGCCCCGCCACTACGCCTGCATGCCTGACCGAGAAGGAAATAATGGCGCGCAGCATCACTTATCATCCTCGCCAACTTCGATGGATCCGCGTTCTTCCTCCGAAAGCAACAGCTGCGCACCCTGTGTCACAATCCGCGCCGGAGCGGACATGCCCTCCATCTCGTAATGCCCTTGCTCAAATTTTTTGATGGTGACGGCGGTTTTAAGAAACTTGCCCGGCGAGGCTTCCACATACACCCATGCCTTGTCGCCCCACCAGACTAATGCTGAAACAGGCACAGCCTGCGGCGATGTTTCTTCCACCGCGATGCCGCCCGCTGTCCTATCGGCATCGCTGAGGCTTACCAGATGCTGCTCATTTTCTTCCACCATGCGCGGCGGCGCGTCGATGGGTTTTTCGCGCAGCGCCTCCATCGCCACCTCGTGGCGGCCTTCCATGAATCCCCACACGCCAAGGGCGGCAATGCCAATCAAGGCAAAGGGCAAAAGCAGTTTTTTCATTGCCCCTCCGGTCGCGGCGGCTGGCGGGAAGCGCTGGCATCGAAGACACTGCCGAATTGCGGCTGCTCAAGCGCATCTTCCAGCGCGGCTTTGCTTTTAAGCATCTGCACCAGCGCATCCTGGCGGGCGATGGCGGCGGTGTAGATTTCGGACTCGGCCAACAACAGCGGCAGCTTGCTGGCTTCGGCAGGGCGCAGCTGGGACTGGAGTTGTTTCAGTTTATCCTGCTGGGCAGCCAGCAGCTGGTCGGCGGTTTCGAGCTTGCTTCTGGTGGTTTTCAGGCGGGCTTCCGCGCCGTCTATTCTGCCGATAATATCGGCCTGCGCCGCATTGAATTTATCCGCCGACAGCTTGCGCTTGGCAACGGCTTCGGCAATCGGTCCCTCGTTGTTATTGAAAACAGGCCGCGTGATCGACAGCCCCAGCCTGAAGGCATTGCCGTCCTTGTTCCATGTGTAGCCGGGGCCGATATTGATATCCGGCACCTGCTTCGCCAATTCCAGATGCAAGGCGCTGTGCGCCGCTTCGTATTCGGCCAGCGCCGCCATCAATCCTGTATGTGCTTTAAGCGCGGACGACCTATCTACAGCGGCAGCGGAAGATTCCAGTTCGCTAGTGTCGATTTTCACGCTATCCAGCGCCGTAAGCGATACACCGATAGCGCTGGCCAACCGCGCTCTGGCTTCCGCTGCCTGCTTTGCCGCTTCTTTCTCAGCCAGCAATGTCTGCTGGTATGCCACATGCACCTGGCTGGCAGTCACCGAGGGAAGTTGTCCCTGCGCCGTGCGTTCACTGAATACATCGAGCACCGCTTTCTGGGCATCCGCCTGCTGCCGGTACAGCGCGACGGATTTATCCGCCGCCGCCACATCGATCAGCG
>JAGWIM010000069.1 GCA_028873525.1 Pseudomonadota bacterium | reverse complement strand
GGGAAGTTTCTTGAGTTGTTTCAGGCTATGCCAACCCTCGCCGGTTTCCCGCGCTTTCGCCAGCCACACGTCGGCTTCCAGCGTAAAATGGCTGTATTGCCGGCGGATATGGCCGATTTTTGTTCCACTTGGGGGAACGTTCTCATTTTCCACGAAATGATATAATCCGTTCAGAAATTTCCCTTTTCTTGGCGTGGCGAAATATTTTCCCTCGGCGCTTTTCAGTACAACGATATGCTTGCGGCGCACCGGCACCGGTTTTTTTGCCTTCGGTGCGGGATAGGTTCCGGGCGATGCTTTGCCTTTGCAGATGGCGCTGGCTGGGCATTGTGGGCAAAGCGGCGCGCGCCTTACGCATACCAGCGCGCCTAAATCCATCATCGCCTGGTTATAATCGAACGGGTTGTTTTCATCCAAAAGCGTTGCCGCTTTTTCCCATAATTCCGCTTCGTTTGGCTGTTTCAGCGCGAAAATGCGCGACAGCACGCGCCGCACGTTCGCCTCCATTACCGCAACCGGCTGCCGGTAAGCGAACGCGGCGATGGCGTGCGCCGTGTTGCGGCCAACGCCGGGGAGAGACACCATATCCTCGATACGGCGCGGAAATTGATCCTTGCATCGCCTGGCCGCCTTGTGCAAATGAACGGCGCGGCTGTAATATCCCAGCCCCTGCCAGGCCGAAAGCACCTCATCCTGCCGCGCCGCCGCCAGCGCCCGTATAGTTGGAAAGCGCTTCAGGAAAGGAAAATAATAGCGGTCAAGGACGGTTGCCACCTGCGTCTGCTGCAGCATGACCTCGCTGACGTAAATGGCATAAGGGTCGTGCGTGTTGCGCCATGGCAGGTTCCTGCGCCCGTGCGCCGCGTACCACCGGCGCAGCCGCCGGTGAAAGACGCGAATCGGCGCTTGAGTAATGGTGCAATCCATACAATACTAGTAAAGATGAGGAGAGCGTTTTTCGAGACATTTCTTGCCGGATTGCTGCTGTTGTGTCCGTGCGGCGCGGCGCGGGCTGATAATCCGCTCCGCATTGTCGTTTATGGTGACAGCATGGTGTCGGGCTACCAGTTGCAGCCGGAGGAGGCTTTTGCGGCGCAGCTTGACCATAAGCTCAAGGAAGCCGGGTATTTCGACGCGCAGGTGGCCAATATGAGCAACACCGATGAAACGGCAGGCGAAGGATTGCAGGATTTGCCGGCCCTGCTGGCGCAGCGACCCGACATGGTTATACTGTCGCTCGGCGCCGGCGACGCCATGCGCGGCATCGCGGTTGATCTCATTTACCGGTATGTAGCATCCGTTGCCCAGCAATTGTCGGCGATTCAAACATATGTGGTGATACTGGAGCCGGGCGCGCCGCCCTCCATGGGGCGCGACTATGCCCGCCGCCTTGATGCGGCATTCCACATCATTCCCACGCTGTACAGGGGCGTGCAGCTTTTTCCTTCCTCCGAGGGCGTTGCCAGCAAGCCGGACTTAAGCCTTGCCGATGGGCTGCACCCCAATGCGCGCGGCGTGGAGGCGATGGTAAACGGCGCCTTTCCGCTGATAGACGCCGGCCTGCGCTGGAAGCTGTCGATGTTGCGTTACCGGCAGCAATACCGGGGAAATTCGCAAATCAATCCGCAGGATTTCATGCCCAAAGGCGAGCCGCCGAAAGCGATGCATTGATTGCGGTTGTTTCGGCGTTGTTTTCCTTCTATTCTTTTTATCCCACCAAGCGGAAGAGTGCGATTATGCCCAAGTCCCTAGCGAAAAATGCCGCCGTTCCTTTCAGCGTCACGACCGGCGCGCTGCCGGCCTCGAAAAAATTGTATGTGAAGGGCAATCGTCATCGCGACATCCGCGTGCCTCTGCGCGAGATTGCCCTGTCGAAGGGCAGCGGCCAGCCGTCTTTTTCCGTGTACGACACCTCCGGGCCGTATACCGACCCGCAGGCGGCCATTGACATCACCAAGGGTCTTCCAAGGCTGCGCGAGGCGTGGATTCGCGGGCGCGGCGACGTGGAGGAATATCCGGGCAGGGGGGTCAATCCGGAAGATAATGGGCTGAAAGTTCAGGAAGCGGCGATGCAGGAATTTCCGCATGTCGTAAAAACCCCGCTTCGTGCAAAAGCGGGAAAAAGCGTTACGCAGATGACCTATGCCAGGGCGGGCATCATCACGCCGGAGATGGAATATATCGCGATTCGGGAGAATGAATCTCAATCCTGTGCCGCGGCTTCGCCGCCCACAGGATTGAAACGCCCCTACCAAAAAGGCGAATCCTTCGGCGCGAAAATCCCCGAGTTCATCACGCCGGAATTCGTGTGCGACGAAGTGGCGCGCGGGCGGGCGATTATCCCGAACAACATTAACCACCCCGAATCGGAGCCGATGATCATCGGCCGCAATTTCAAGGTCAAGATCAACGCCAATATCGGCAACTCCGCCGTCACGTCGAGCGTTGCCGAGGAAGTCGAGAAAATGGTGTGGTCGATCCGCTGGGGCGGCGACACGGTGATGGATTTATCGACCGGCCGCAACATCCACAACATCCGCGAATGGATTATCCGCAACTCGCCGGTGCCCATCGGCACCGTGCCGATTTACCAGGCGCTGGAGAAAGTCGGCGGCGTGGCGGAGGAACTCACCTATGACATTTTCCGCGACACGCTCATCGAGCAATGCGAGCAGGGAGTGGATTATTTCACCATCCATGCCGGCGTGCGGCTGCCCTTCATCCCGATGACCGAGCACCGCAAAACCGGCATCGTCTCGCGCGGCGGCAGCATCCTCGCCAAATGGTGCATGAGCCACCACAAGGAAAATTTTCTCTATACGAATTTTGAGGACATCTGCGAGCTGCTGAAACAATACGACGTGAGCTTCTCGCTCGGCGACGGCCTGCGCCCCGGCAGCCAGCATGACGCCAACGATGAAGCGCAATTCTCCGAGTTGAAAACGCTGGGGGAACTCACTGACATCGCCTGGAGGCATGACGTGCAGACGATGGTCGAAGGCCCCGGCCATGTGCCGATGCACCTCATCAGGGAGAATATGGAAAAGCAACTGGATCTATGCCGCGAAGCGCCGTTTTACACGCTGGGGCCGCTCACCACCGACATTGCGCCGGGCTATGACCATATCACCTCGGCCATCGGCGCTGCGATGATCGGCTGGTTCGGCACCGCCATGCTGTGTTACGTCACGCCCAAGGAGCATCTGGGACTCCCCGACCGCGACGACGTGAAAACCGGCGTCATCGCCTATAAAATCGCGGCGCATGCGGCGGATTTGGCCAAGGGCCATCCCAGCGCGCACAAGCGTGATGATGCGCTGTCGGATGCGCGGTTCGAATTCCGCTGGGCCGACCAGTTCAACCTCTCGCTCGACCCGGAAACCGCGAAAGACTTTCATGATGAAACGCTGCCCGCCGAGGGCGCGAAAGTGGCGCATTTCTGCTCCATGTGCGGCCCGAAATTCTGCTCGATGAAAATCTCGCAGGACGTGCGCGACTATGCCGCTTCCGAACGCGAAAAAGGCATGGCCGACATGGCCGAGAAATTCAAGGAATCCGGCGGGGAAATTTATCAGAAGGTAGGATGAAATGACACGCGATATTATCGATGACATTCGCTCAAAACAGCAATCGCATCAATCTTCAGAAGGCAGTATATCGCCGCCGAAGCATGATCCGGAGATGCTTTACATCGGCTGCGTCGATGCCAGGCTCGATCCGGTAGCCGATATTGGCATTGAGCAGGGCAGGGCGCTTATCCACCGCAATGTCGGTGCGCTGGTGCCAGAAATGCGCAATTCCGTGGATGGGGTTATTACCGCCAGCGATGAGATGGGCGGCGTGCTGGAGCTGTTTCTTGATATTCTGGAAAGAGATAAAAATCCGGATAAAATCAAAAAAAAGCACATCGTGGTCTCCGGCCATACGCATTGCGGCGGCATTAACGCCTGCGCCTGTCACAAGGCCATGCCGGGGGGATTTCTCGAGCGCTACCTTTCCGCATTTTCAGGAGTGGTGAGTGGTATTTTCGGCCAGGAACGTTCCAACAGTAATCCGTCGGAGAATAAATTACGCGAGTTGGAGGAGGAATCCGTCCGCCAGAGCGTTCGTAATCTACGGTCATATGGTATCGTGCAGGATGCGGAGCGCAAAGGGCTGGTCGAGCTGCATGGCTGGATGATCGATACGGCGACCAAGCATATCAGCGAGTTGCATAAAGATGGACAGTTTGTACGAATGGATTTGCCGCAGACTCGCCCGAATAGGAATAGGCTTGGCCACGGCGATAGCGGCAGTCAATCCCGCGGTTGAACACTGTTGTGTTTATACAATGGTTTATAATATTTTTATTATATTCAGTTAGTTATTCCATGAATAAAAATGTCATAAAACTGTCACACACAAGATCCCGAAACTGTATTAGAATCGGTAAAGATATGGTAAATAACCGCTAGGACAGGTTAAGGAAACGACTATGGCCGCGATGTATAAAAAACCTGCGTCTGCCCATGAATTCAAGGCGCAGTATGAAGAAATCACGAGGCTCTACGATTACGCCGAAGATCTGGTGGCGACGGTGGAAAGCCCAATGGTTGGCGATTCCGGACGGCAGCTTGAGATCGTCGAGCCGCTGATCCATGAAATCGGCGAGGCCGCCGACGCGCTGGCCGAGGAATTCATCTTCATCGCCGAAAGCAAGCGGTATAAGGGCGCGGGCAAGGTAAGCAAGCATCGCATCGAGGCCAGCTTGCGCCGGATTTTCGCCGCTATTTCGGATTACCAACTGCGCGTGCACGACATCAGCAAAAAGGCGCACGGCGCGATTCAGAACATCGCCGATCCCATCGTCGCCAAAATCCAGCGGCAGGTCGAAGAAGTCGTCGTCATCTTCCTCGAATTCATCCAGTTCTCATTGCAGAGCATCATGGGCCAGGTCGCCCTCGAAACCCTCAAGGTGCGCGACGCCCGCATTGCCCTGATGATGCACCAGCACGCCATGCAGCAGCAGGGGTAGGTACGAATTTTTTTGTAGATATTTAAGCAATTCAAAAATCCACACACTTGCCCTTGATTTGCCAGTCGCCGTAGCGGGTGTAATCAGGGGATTCAGGGGAAGGCCTATCCGGCGGCGCTTTGCCGCCTTCCCGCTTTTTTTCCTGAATCCCGAATCCCGAATCCTGAATCCTTGCCATAGTGTTAAATACCTTCTAGGTTCTGCCGTGTAATCACGCTACGATACCTGCATGGCAGCACCGAATCAACCCCCCGTTTCCTCGCCCAATGCGCGGCTTTCCGCGCTCCATGCGCTGGCGCATACGCTGGATAAGGGCAGGCCGCTCGATACAGCGTGGGCGGCTGACCGGCATTTTGCCAGCTTAAGCCCATCCGACCGCGCCTTCGCCCAGATGCTGGCCAAAACCGTCCTGCGCCGTCTCGGACAGATTGACAATATTCTTAAGGTTTTTCTCGAACGCCCGCTGGAAGCCCGCGCCTCACGCATCATGCACGCCTTAAGGCTTGGCACGGCGCAGCTCATCTGGCTTAAAACGCCGCCGCACGCCGCCGTGCATGCCACCGTCGAGTTGGCCAAGCAGCTCAAGATGGAAAAAATGAGCGGGCTGGTCAACGCCGTGCTGAAAAAGGTAGCGCACGAGGGCGAGGCCATCGCGGCGGCGCAGGATGCGGCGAAAATCAATACGCCCGGCTGGCTATGGGAAAGCTGGGAAATGGCTTACGGTGCCGACATCACGCGCCGCATCGCCGAGATTCATCTCACCGAGCCTCCGGTTGATATATCCGTCAAGTCCGACCCGGAATACTGGGCCGGGAAACTTGGCGGCGTCGTGCTGCCCGTTAAAACAGATTTTGGGGGGTCGGTGCGGCTGCGTGACACCCGCGCCATCACTCAGCTTTCAGGCTTTTCCGAAGGTAAGTGGTGGGTGCAGGATCTGGCGGCGGCGATTCCGGCAAAGCTGCTCGGCGACGTGCATGACAAGCGCGTCATCGATCTCTGCGCCGCGCCCGGCGGCAAGACGGCGCAGTTGGCGGTCTCCGGCGCAAAAGTATCGGCGGTGGACAGGTCGAAAGACCGCATCGCCATGCTGAAAACCAACGTCCACCGGCTGCAACTCCAGGCTGAATATGTGACGACCGATGCCAGTAAATGGCTGCCCGCCTTCGCGCCGGACGCCATATTGCTCGATGCTCCCTGCTCCGCCACCGGCACGCTGCGCCGCCATCCCGACGTCGCCTGGCACCGCAAGCCCGAAGACATCGCGCGGCTCATGGAAACGCAAAAAAAGCTGCTCATGCACGCGCTGGGTATCCTCGCGCCCGGCGGCACGCTGGTCTATGCCGTCTGTTCGTTGCAGCCGGAGGAAGGCGAGCGGCAAATCCGCCAATTGCTTGAGGAACATAAAGATGTTACATTGATGCCCATTAAGGCCGCCGGGCTAGGGGTGCCGGAGGAATGCGTAACCAGCAAAGGCGAAATCCGCACTCTGCCCTGCCATCTTTCCGAGCTGGGCGGCATGGACGGGTTTTACGCGGCGGTGCTGAGGAAGAAGGGATAAAATGGGTAAGGTAAAAATAGCACCTTCGATTCTTTCCGCCGATTTTGCGAAACTCGGTGAGGAAGTCGCCGCCGTTGATAAGGCCGGCGCGGATTACATCCATGTCGATGTGATGGACGGGCATTTCGTGCCCAACCTCACCATTGGGCCGGTGGTGATTAAATCCATCCGCCCGGCGAGCAAGCTGCCGTTCGACGTGCACCTGATGATCGAAAATCCAGACGCCTCCATCGAAGCATACGTCAAGGCGGGCGCCGACATCGTCACCGTCCATGCCGAGGCGGTGACGCATCTCGACCGCACACTTTCGCTCATCAAATCGCTCGGCGTCAAGGCGGGCGTCTCGCTGGTGCCAAGCACGCCAGCCTCGGCGCTTGAATATGTCATGGATACGGCGGATTTGATTCTGGTAATGACGGTCAATCCGGGATTCGGCGGGCAAGCGTTCATCCCCTCGCAGCTCGAAAAAATCGGCCGGATTGCCGCGATGATAAAAAAAACCGGCCGCGCCATCGACCTTGAAGTGGACGGCGGCATCAATCCGCAAACAGCCAGGCGAATTATTGAAGCCGGCGCCGATGTGCTGGTGGCAGGCAGCGCGGTTTTTACCGGCGATGCGAAGCAATACGCCGACAATATTCAATCGCTGCGCCATGATTAAACAACTTTTCTGCCCGACCTGCGGCAAGGCCGCGCACGCGCCGTTCACGCCGTTTTGCGGCAAGCGCTGCGCCGATATTGATTTAGGCCGCTGGTTCAAAGGCGATTACGCCGTGCCGGCGGCGGAAGCCGATGAGGAAATACCGGATGAAAGCACCGGCGGGGAAGAAGGGTAACGGCTAATCCGTGAGCCGGACATGCTCCCGTTTAAGCGCCGTTCCCGGCTCCAGGTCGCAGGCGGCGCTTCCCTCTTGCAGTATCACATCGAGTTCGCCGGGCGGCAGGCCATAGCCGGGGCGGATGGCGCGGAGATTGTCGGCAGTGAAAGCTTCGCTTGCCCGCACCGGCTTTACCACATAGAGCGAGCGGCGATATTTGCGCGAGGCGGCCTCCGACGCGGTAGGCGCGTAATCGGCGCTGCCGAGCGATTCCCAGGCGCATCTCGCTTCGCGCACCAGGGCGTCCAGTTCGTGCGGCTCCAGCGAAAAGGCGGCATCAACGCCGCCCTCGGCGCGGCTGAGCGTGAAATGTTTTTCGATGACGACGGCGCCGAGCGCCACCGCCGCCACCGCCGTGCCGATGCCCATCGTATGGTCGGAAAGCCCGACCGAAACGCCCAGCTTCCCGGCAAGATAAGGAATAGAGCGCAGGTTGGCCTCGCTATGCGGCGCCGGGTAAGCGCTGGTGCATTTCAGCACGATGATGTCCTTCGCGCCGGCTTCGCGGGCGGCGGCCAGCGCCTGCTCCAATTCGGCCAGCGTTGCCGTACCGGCAGAAATGATGATCGGCTTAGCCGTTGCGGCGACGCGGCGGATCAGCGGCAGGTCGGTGTTTTCAAACGAGGCAATCTTGAACAGCGGCACATCAAGCGTCATCAGGAAATCCACCGATGTGGCGTCGAACGGCGTGGAAAACGCGATGAGTCCCAGTTCCCTCGCATAGGAAAACAGGGGTTCGTGCCACTCCCACGGCGTATGCGCTTCCTCATACAGGTCGTAAAGCGTTTTGCCATGCCACAGGCTCTTCGGGTCGCTGATGAAGAAATCCGGCTTGTTAGAGCGGATGGTCATCGTATCGGCGGTGTAGGTCTGCAGCTTGACGGCGTCGGCGCCCGCTTCCGCCGCCGCCTTCACGATGGCCTTGGCGCGCTCCAGCGATCCGTTATGGTTGCCCGAGAGTTCGGCGATGATAAACGGCGGGCAGCCGGGGCCGATAGCGCGGTTACGGATAGTGATGGTATTCATGGTCGGGACTCAAAGGTAAAACCGGAATGCAGATAATTCCTGGCATTCGGGCCGCAGTTGAAGATCAAATCGATTATGCTGACGTTATGCTCAAACTTTTCATGCAATTGGGGATATTCGGGATAGTCGGCGTAGTCCATATAAAAAATATCGATACCGGCAGCGGCGTAATCATCGCCAGCAATTGCCATATAATCTTTTGATCCGGGCCGCGCCAGATAAGTTTCCGCGCCGGATGATTTCAGCAAATGTATGATTCGCTCGTTTTTGCCTTCCGTCACACCGAAATCGGCGGAAGAGGTGATGCGCGTTTTTATGCCAAGAATCCCGCATATCAGATCGATAAACAGGCGGTTGATGCGACTCAGGCTGCTTTCCAGCGACGCCGCCGCAAAAGCACGCTGGAATGCACCCTCATACACATGAAAAAACTCCGCTTTTGCGTAACTGGCCTGGATGGATTTCCAGTGTTTTTCTGCCCAGTTGTCGCTGGCGACCTGCGCATCGCATATCAACTGATTGAATTTGCCGCCGGTCAATATGGGAACCGTCAGCCACTGCAACCCGGCGGGGGTCTTGATCTGGTTGCGGTTGCACCAGCTATTTTTGGGATACTGCACGTCATCGAGCAGGATAAATTCATCCACGCGACTTATAATGTCGAAATAACCTTTCCACGGCAAATACCCGGATTGATTGATCGCCACTTTTTTCGTCGCGGCTGGATCATCCCTGCAGGCGTGCATTGATGTGTTCACCTCGGGCAACAGGCCGATCTTCGGCATTAACAGCCCGCGCTTGGCACGCCAGTCGCGACTGGAAATCGTAAACATGGTAACATTCTCAGCGTTATCTTTCTTCGCGAGTTTTTCTTCGGAGAATCCCAGTTTATGGTGCAGATAAAGGCTTTTTGCATTAGAGTTTATAACCTGCGCACGGAGCGTGCGCAGGTTGCGGCGTAGAAACATTTCATCTAGGAATGCTCTCAACATGTGCGTTCCGGCGCCTTTTGGGGTACCGGTTTCCCACAGGTAGAATCCCCATTCCCCTGACATGGTTTTTTTTTCAAAATGCACCAGTCCGACTACACCAATTGGTTTATTTTCCTGCATGAACACGAAATAAGATGGTTCTTCACTGGCGAGCTTTTGCGCCATCCAGTGCTGGTGTTCCTCTTTACTGATAATATGATTAGTAAGCATGAAGCCGCGTACATGGTCGGCATTGCGTCCTTCCAGCAACAATGCTGAGTCTCCTCGTTGCAACGGACGCAGAAAAAAAGGCGGCAGCGCGGATTCAGGCGATTGATCCTGCCGCATTGCGCTGATAATGCGGTCGGTGCCGCCCATATCCACCAGGCAGCGGGCGGCGGCGCTCATGCCCTGCCGCCGCGGCTGATTTTCGATCAGCGCGACGACGGCGGCACGCAGACTGTCTGCATCAACGCTGTCATGACAGCCCAGGTAATGAATGATGCCGTGCTTCGCCAGCGCCTCGCAGGTGTGGCGCTGGTTATCGGCAATGCTGATGACAATCGAAGGAAGCCCCATGGCGCAGCGCTCCCAGGTCATGGTGCCGCCGGCGCCGATGGCTATATCCGCCTCAGCCATTACGGTTTCAGGATGCGGATGATCGATGAACAGTTTCCAGCCCTTCCGTTCGCAGATCTTTGCCAGCGCGGTTTTTTTGCCGTAGCCGTAGCCGACCACGATATCGGCTGCCAGCGATTTTGTCATATCCGCCAGTGCTTCGGCGGCGCGCAGCGTCATATCATGCGGATCGGAGCCGCCGAAACAGACAAAAACCCGCGGGGGGTTTTGCAGCGATGTGCGTTTCCGCCGGTCGGCAGCCACGGTTGCAAAACCGGGGCGCAACAGGGCATAACGCGGCCCGACCAACAGGCGGCAACGCGGCGGCAGTTTCCCGCGATAGGGATTTTTTGTCAAAGGCAGGTTCGCGTCGAGCAGCAAATCGCAATCATGCTG
>JAGWIM010000068.1 GCA_028873525.1 Pseudomonadota bacterium | reverse complement strand
GGTACATGAAGGGCAAGAGCGCCATCGCGGTCGCGAGACAGTTTAGCGGACGCCAGAAGAACTTCAACGGCGAACGATTTTGGGCGAGGGGCTACGCAGTGTCCACTGTGGGCTTTGAGGAAGCGCAGATTCGTGCTTACATCCAGCACCAGCAGCAGCTCGACGGACAGGGCAGCAACGAAGCCGGTGAATTTTAAACTCTGACGTTTCAACAACCTGGCGCCCCTTAGGGGCGCTCACAACCGTCAAGCCCCCAGCTTCGCTGGGGCGTTATGACTAACGATGGAGCAATATGTCGATAGGAAGCCGTCTAAAGGAGCTGCGATTAAAAAAAGGCGTTTCGCTGCAGAATGTGGCGGATGCCGTGGGTTCTTCAAAGCCACATATATGGGAATTGGAGCGCGGGGAAAGAGATAACCCATCAATTGATCTGCTCCGCCGCATCGCCGAATATTACGGCGTGAACATCGCCTACCTCGCGGAGGGGCAAAGAGATGACGAAAGCAAGTATGGTGCTTTATTCAGAAATGCCGACAAAATGCTTGATGATAAAAACAAAGAAATAGCCGCCGAACTTATCGGTAAACTTATTGATATGCAGAAGAAAAACGATGGTTCAAATTGACCGGATGCTCCTCGACGATATCGGCGGCAATCCTGTAAAGATCGTCGCCGAGATACTGCGCCAGAATTCTGGTATTTCATTGCCTATTCCCCTGGAAGAAATTGCCAAAGCAGCCGGCATAGTAAGCATAGAATATAGGGCGCTTGACGGCTGCGAGGGTATGCTGGTCACGGATGAGAATAAGCGTGAGGGAATAATAGCCGTGCGGGAACGCCCTGTGGAAGGGCGCATGCGCTTTACCTTAGGACACGAGCTGGGGCATTTCTTGAATCCGTGGCATAAGAAGCCCGGCGGCGAATTTCTTTGTTCCACTGACGACTTGAAAAAAACCGGAGATAAGCAGCGCGACGATAATTTTCGCATGGAAAGCGAAGCGAATACGTTCGCAGCAGAAATTCTTATTCCCCGGCAGGAACTCGCTAAAGACCTGCGCCGCCTGAAAGGAGCGGATATGGATCACATAGTCACGCTATCGAAGCGGTATAACACCAGCAAGGAAATGATGGCGCGACGCTATATCGATTTTCAGGACGATACGGCTGCGATTATCTTTTCAAGGAACGGCAGGATCATCTATGTACACAAGCATCAATATTTCCCTGGCCTGTGCGTGTGGAGCGATAACCCGGTACCTCCGGGGTCGTTAACTTCACAATACAAAGGGGATGAGGGCACTTCATCAAATTGGGCCGAACATCCGGCTGATACGTGGCTGTCGTCGACACGGTATGAAAGCGTTCACGAACAGGTTTTAAGGCAGCAGGATGGCTTTATGATGACGCTGCTGACGCTTGGAGATAAAAAGGATGAGGAAGAGGAAAGCCTGGTAAAGTCTTGGGGGAAAAAGTTCTGAAGGTCAGTACACTCACATCAAAGCAACGTGATTAATTCCTCAATGCAGAAAACCGACCATTAGGTCATAATTTATCCGGCAGGAGCCGCAGGAATTCGCTCAAACCTACTGCCGTGGTTATTTTATCGAGCGGATATGGCTCGCCTTCAGGAATCACATAATAGCGCTCTTTGGCTTTAATTTCTTCGCACGCAACACGGAATCCTTTTGATATGGAGGGTGAAAGCGTCCGTTTTATTTCAATCGCCAGCGTTCCCGCTTTGAGGTTTTCGATCACCAGATCAATTTCCACTCCGTCACTGCTGCCGTAAAAACTGCACTGCGCCCCATAGGGCAAAAGCTGCGTGATCTGTTCGATCACAAATCCTTCCCATGACTCGCCATAAAGCGGATGGCTGGCGATATCGTCAATACTGTGGATACCCGCAAGCATGTGCACCACGCCGGAATCACGCACATAGATTTTAGGCGATTTCACCAATCGCTTTCTGCTATTGCCATGCCAGGGCTTAAGTTGCCGCACCAGAAATAAATCCGACAGCACATCGATGTAATGGCGCACTGTCGTGCCGGAGACCGAAAGATTGCCAGCCAGTTTGCTGAGATTTAATGTCGTGCCCTGACTGAGCGCCAGCATGCGCCAGAGATTATACATGCGCTCGGCGGGCAGATTCTGTCCTAAATCCGGCAAGTCGCGCTCGATATAGGTACGGACAAAATCTTCCCTCCACAGAAGGCTACGAACATCATCTTCTTCCAGGAAGGACTGCGGAAATCCGCCGCGCATCCATAACCTGTCCTGCACATGCGCGAAGCCCTGATTTTCCACTTCGAGCAGATTGAACGGATGAAGCTCAAGGTAGCCAATACGCCCAGCCAGGCTTTCGGAACTTTGGCGCAACAGGTTTGGCGATGCAGATCCGAGAATCAGAAAATGCGCGTTTTTTTCCCCGTTGCGGCGGCGCTGGTCAATGATGCCGCGCAGGATGGGAAACAATTCCGGCACACGATGAATTTCATCAAGGATGAGTAGCTTGCCTTCTTGCCTTTTGAGGTAAAGCTCCGGTTCGGTAAAATTAGCCCGTGCTTTTTGGCTCTCCAGATCAAGATATACTGTCGGCTTCTTATACGTTTCGCTGACCTGGTGCGCCAGCGTGGTTTTCCCCACCTGACGGCAGCCCAAAAGCGCGACCGCCGGCATGAAATCCAGATGATTAATAACTTGCG
Organism: Pseudomonadota bacterium; assembly: GCA_028873525.1. Classification (GTDB taxonomy): domain Bacteria; phylum Pseudomonadota; class Alphaproteobacteria; order Rickettsiales; family SXRF01; genus JABDCD01. Next base: position 7,772 of record JAGWIM010000068.1, on the reverse strand, counting down.
TGAGCAAAGAGCGTTTGATCATTCTTGCAGTTTACAAGTTACACTTGCGATTTGCAAGAAACATCTTTATCTATTTGATAAATTTAGTATTTATACGACCAGCAGAAATTGGAGGATTATTGAAAAAGGCATCCATATCCGTGTCAGCAGAAGCGCCGCGCCGACGCGGGCGTGTCATCGCCATGTCAGCAACAAGGCGGCAAATGTTTGGTATTCCTTGCAAACCAAATCGCCGCCGTGTTAGCTACAACGGTTTGAGTTTGCAAACCTTTGTCGTTGTTTGGGATTCCGTGCACATCTGCGCCGTTGCATTCGTAAGCGATGGGTCGTAGGTTCAAATCCTATCGACGGCACCATTTTCTTTATATTTCATATAGATACATTTTATAAGCATTTCTGTAGCCGTTATAAAATTGTAACAAATTTATAACAGTAGAGTTTAAGTTGAAAAATAGTGTACAATGCCAGCCTTGGCCGTTACGTTCATTGCCGGATTTTTTAAATGACTAAAATTGAGGGCATCCAATCTGCATCTCAAGTCGCCGCAGCGAATGGCGCGATGTCCTATCGTGAATGGGCAGGGATGCACATGTACCCGGTTCAGAGAACAGCAATAGGTGCTGTCGCCGGATTGGTTGGCGGTGGTTTATTGGCGGCAGCATTTCCCGCATATGCTATTGCATTAGTTGCCAGCGGGACGGTTGTGGGTGCAGCAGGTGGATTTTATTCAGCAATGAGAAGCATTGTATCTCCCAAGATGGTTTCATCTTACATTGATTACGTGAACACCTCTACTGAGGGATTGGAAAAAACGAGACAGCTTAATCAGGCTAAAACTGTTCCTGTACAGAATGCTATTGAAATGCGTGAAAGTGAAAATGTAGCGCGCTTGGAAGCACAAGCAAGTGCACCGAGCATGGCACGCTGAGTAACCCGCTTATAGAGCAAACACATGGAGAGCATTATGAAAACCCCGCGATCACTATTTTTAGCGCTTATCGTTGGAACGCTTGCTGCCCTGTCTGGCAGCGCGTTTGCGATGACTCCTGACGACCTGAACAAAGATGCCAGCCAGGCATTGCATATGCTCATCACTACCAACCCTCTTGCCGCGAATATTTCAAAGAAGGCAAAGGCGGCGCTGATTTTTCCGAACATCGTTAAAGCCGGACTTGTCTTCGGCGGGGCATATGGCGAGGGCGTCCTGAGGCAGGGAGCGACCGTCGATGGGTATTATAACTCTATTACCGGGTCATTTGGCTGGCAGGTTGGTGCGCAGTCGTACGGATATATAGTGTTTCTGATGAACGATAAGGCGGTTCACTACATTCACGAAACGCATGGCTGGGAAATCGGCGTAGGGCCGACGGTGGTCGTTGTGAACGAAGGTGTTGCCAAAAACCTCTCCTCATCAACCTTGAAGGACGATGCTTACGCCTTCATTTTCGATCAGCAGGGACTGATGGCCAGCCTCAGCATCGAGGGAACGAAGATCTCCCGCATTCGTAATCCATAACATTATTCTTCCGCAAACAGGCCGTCTCTTTGACCTGAAAGGACGGCCTGTTTGCGGAATGACGGCAGGCAGAAGTTGCGGCGTATAGCGCGGCCAACGCAAAGTGAGGTTGCCGTGATGGCGGCGACATAACAGTTGATGATTTGCCGTTGCTGGTTTAGACTGATGGCCAACAGTCAGCAGTCATGTCCTATGGTCATCAACATCAACCCCAACCGCATCAACGCAACTTCCGGCGCCGACAGCAAGGTTGCGGCGCGCAAGCGCCGGCAGGCTGAGGCCGGCGGCGCTTCCTACGCCGCCCCCCCCCGGCGCGCCGACGTCAACTACGTTCCGGCGCCGGAATCGCTTAGAACGCTGGTGAGAAGCGCCGTCGAGGCGCTGAAGCGTGGCATTGCCTGGGATCGCGGGACGATTGTGAATTTATTGGTGTGAATGTGCCCTTCAACTGGGAAGACCCGCTCCTCCTCGCCGAACAACTGACGTCGGAGGAGCGTGCTGTGCAGGATTCAGCGCGCAGCTACGCGCGCGAGAAATTATTACCGCGCATCCTCGAAGCCAACCGCAACGAAACATTCGATGCGAAAATCATGCGCGAGATGGGCGAGCTTGGGCTGCTGGGCGCAACTATAGAGGGCTATGGCTGCGCCGGCGCGAGCCATGTGGCGAGCGGACTTATCTGCCGCGAGATCGAATGGGTGGATTCGGGATACCGCTCGGCGCTTTCCGTGCAATCGGCGCTGGTCATGCACCCGATTTATGAATGGGGGTCTGAGGCGCAGAAGGAACGATATTTGCCCAGGTTGGCCAAAGGTGAACTTATCGGTTGCTTTGGCCTCACCGAGCCGGATCATGGTTCCGATCCGGGCAGCATGGTGACGCACGCCAAGAAAACCAGAAACGGTTTTGTGCTCAATGGCGCGAAAAACTGGATCACCAACTCACCTATCGCCGATATATTTATCGTCTGGGCCAAGCTCGACGGCGAGATTCGCGGGTTCATTCTGGAAAAAGGCATGAAGGGGCTTGGCGCACCAAAAATTGAGGGCAAGATGAGCCTGCGCGCCTCCAGCACCGGTATGATTTCGTTGCAGGATGTGATGGCGCCCGAGGAAAATATATTCCCCGCCGTCACCGGCCTCAAAGGCCCGTTTTCATGCCTCAACAAGGCGCGTTACGGTATCGGCTGGGGCGCTTTGGGCGCGGCGGAATTCTGTTGCCGGGCGGCGCGCAACTATACGCTGGAGCGCAAGCAATTCGGCAGGCCACTGGCCGCCAACCAGCTTATCCAGAAAAAACTCGCCGATATGGTGACCGACATTGCGCTGGGATTGCAAGCCTGCCTGCGCGTTGGGCGGCTGATGGACGAAGGCAAGGCCGAGCCGGATATGATTTCCATCATCAAGCGCAATTCGGCGGGCAAGGCGCTCGACATCGCGCGCATGTCGCGCGACATGCACGGAGGCAACGGCGTCAGTGATGAATATCACGTCATCCGCCACGTCATGAATTTGGAAAGCGTCAATACCTACGAGGGCACACACGATATCCATGCGTTGATTCTTGGCCGCGCCATCACCGGGATTCAGGCGTTTACAGGCGGGTGATTTAAGATGACGGGAATGCCCATCAGATGGCGGCGCCTAAGTTCGCATTTTTGTCCATAGTGGTTTTATCCGTATATGCCCCCGGAGGGGCGGTCATGGCTTGAGAGGCCAATATTTTGTCCGTAAATTTTTTGCCAGCTTCTTCCGGCGCGCCCACCGCCGGCGTTCCGGGCAGCGTCACCGGATAGCGTTGCAGCGCCTGACGCATGTCTTTGCCGCTCTGCATGTCCGTGACGACCTCCTTGAGCGCCGGTATACCGTAACGGTTGGCGACTTCGATATACGTCATCGCCTGCTCGACCTTGCCGGGTTGAATCAGGTTATGCCCGACCAGATAAATGAATTTGGGGATGCTGAAATCGGCCTGTTCTTTGGGTAGAATTTTATGATAGGTCTGGTTCATCAGGTTGGCCATGCGGGTGAAGAGCGCCATGGAGTGGTCCCACTTTGGCGTGCCGCGCTGCCCGAGAAAAGATCCGATCGTGCCGTTGGTGGCGTGCCGCTCATAAATATTCAGCAGGTCGGCAGGCTCTATCTGGTCGGCGAAACTTTCGGCATGGTTGATCTTGCGGTCGATGGTCGATTGCAGCGCCTCAAAGGGCGTGCTTTTACGCGATATGACGTCAGTAAAAAGATAGGCGGCATTGGCGGCGACGCCCATATCCACCCCGGTTTCCGCATGCCACGTATGCGTCCTGGAGAAAGGTTTTAAAATAAAGGGCAGGAAAAAGGTGGCATTCACACCGACGCGCCGCAAATTGTAACGGGTATAATTGCCGATCGTTTGTTGAACAATCGTATTCTTGCTGTTGCGGAAATCAGAGAAACTAATGTCTTTCAGGTCTTTATCGAATTCCCATGCCAATGCCTGGGAAAAAATGCTGCGCATGTCTTTCCAGGTGCTATAGGCGTAATAGGCGGTAACGCCTTCCATGAAAAATCCAGTCAGCGCCGAATATGTATGTTTGGCAAGGGACGCGGCTGTTTTATTGCCATTTTCCCATTTCTCGCGAAAAAACGGTCGCAACATGTAACGTATGGGCAACACGGCTACCGCCGCTGCCCAATAGGACGAGCGGTACTGGTCGAACCGGCCGATGATCGGGATGTGCTGCAGCGCGTGCTTGCCGGTTTGTTCGGCGCCCGTTTCCGCCGCTGGTTCGCGGCTATGGTTGTCGTTTTGGGTCATCGTTTGCCAGATAGAAGCCTTCCCACTCTCTATTTTGCCCGTTTGAGCCGCAAGATAACAGCAGAAGTTTGTGAAGATTTGATGACGGCGCGCTGTCCGTCACTGGCCGGTAAAAGACGGTTTTCGTTTTTGATTAAAGGCGTTAATGCCTTCCTGGCGGTCATGGGTGGAAAGCAGGGTGGCGTAGCGGGCAAGGTCGGCGGCCATCGCCTCGGCAAGTGACATATCAACCCCTTGATTCATAGAATTTTTTACAAATTTTACCGCCAGCGGCGCATTGGCGGCGGCAATTTTGGCAACTTCCTGTGTTTCCTCAAGTAACTTCTCCGGCGGCACGACCTTACCCACCATGCCCCACGCCAGCGCTTCAGCAGCGGTGAAGGATTTTCCGCTAAATATCAATTCCTTGGCCCGCTGCAACCCAACCGCGCGCGGCAGTGTTTGCGTACCGCCGAGGCCTGGCATGATGCCCAAAGTTGTTTCGGTCAGGGCGAAACGGGCATTGTCCGCCGCATAGATAAAATCGCAGGCCAGCGCCAATTCCAGCCCGCCGCCCATTGCTGCGCCGTTCACCGCCGCTATCACCGGGATTTCACACTGTAAAACAGCATGCAGTGCCGCCTCGAGCGCAGAATGCTGCTCCTGCCACGCCGTCTCATTCATGCCCTGCCGGTCTTTTAAATCGGCGCCGGCGCAGAAATGCTTTCCCGCGCCGGTGAGAATCACGGCGCGGCGGTCTTTGGGCAGGTGGCGGAAAAACGCGGTGATTTCCTGCGCCAGTTGCGTATTCAGCGCATTGGCGCGCTCGGGGCGGTTCAGCGTCGCCAGCGCAATCTGTGGCTCCGGAAGAGAGGCAATCAGCGTCATGACCATCGAAATTACTTGAATCCTCGCCAAAAACCACTAAATACTGCAACCCTGCTTACATCCTGCAAGAATTGTGCAGGATCCGGTGCGGTAATTCACGAGATATTGTGCGGCGCCTTCGGCGCTCACGAGGATTTGAACATAGGAGTAATCATGTCACTGCCACTCATGCCCAAAGCCACCGCCGTCTGGCTGGTGGAAAACACCGCGCTTAATTTCGAGCAGATCGCCGCGTTTTGCGGCATGCATCCGCTCGAGGTACAGGGCATCGCCGACGGCGAAGTCGGCGGCGGTATGCGCGGCGTCGATCCCATCGCCGGCGGCCAGCTCAGTCTTGAGGAAATACACCGCTGCGAGCAGGATGCGTCGGCGCGTCTCAACATCCTCGGCACCGCCAAACAATATGTGCAACAGAAAACCAAGGGCAGCCGCTACACGCCGGTGGCGCGCCGCCAGGACAAGCCCGATGCCATCGCCTGGCTGGTCAAGCATTATCCGACCATCACCGACGCGCAAATCGCCAAGCTGGTAGGTACTACCAAGAACACCATCCAGGCGGTGCGCGGCAAGACGCACTGGAACTCGGCCAACATCAAGCCGCGCGACCCGGTGCTGCTCGGGCTGTGCACGCAGACGCATCTTGACATGGTGATTACCCATCTCAAGCCCGAGCCAGGCCAGGAAGCCGTTGCACAGTAACAACCGTTTTCTGGTACTGAATCTCCTGGCCATCGTCGCCGGAATGCTGATGCTGACGGCGGCCTCGGTGCCGCTCTACAAGCTGTTCTGCCAGGCCACCGGCTACGGCGGCGCGACCGGGCGGGCGTTGCACGCGCCGCTCGAGGCTGGAAGCCGCACCTTTACCGTCACCTTCAATGCCGACGTGCATCCCGGCCTGCCGTGGAAATTTTATCCCGAGCGGCGCAGCGTGAAAGTGACCGTCGGCAAGCAGGCGCTGGCCTATTTCCGCGCTGAGAATCTCTCGAACCATCCGATTACCGGACGCGCCATTTACAACGTCATACCACTGGAAGCCGGTTCCTATTTCTTCAAGATTCAATGCTTCTGCTTTTCCAACCAGACGCTCCTGCCCGGGCAGAAGGTGGACATGCCGGTGCTGTTCTATATTGCCCCCGGCGTGTCGAAGGATACTAACATGGACGGCGTCAAAATAATTACGTTGAGTTATACGTTTTTTGAGGTAAAGAAATAGTGGTCGTTATCCTCGGCGGGGCCGCAGGCCGAAGCGGGGATCTCGTAAGTATATGGCATAATGTCCCCGACCTCGCGAAACGCCCGGTCGAGGATGACAAGAGGAAAAATCATGTCCCACCAGACTCACCCGTACCATCTCGTCAATCCCAGCCCGTGGCCGGCGCTGGCCGCCACCGCGTTGTTGATGACGACACTCGGCACGGCGATGTTCCTGCACCAGAAAACCGGCGGCATTTTCCTGGCGATTGCCGGCGTGGCGCTGGTGCTGTACTGCATGTTCGCCTGGTGGCGAGACGTAATTCACGAGGCGCGCATCGAAAAGGCGCACACCGCTGAAGTCAGCCGTGGATTGCGCGCCGGAATGGCGCTCTTCATTACCTCGGAGGTGTTGTTTTTCGCAGCGTTTTTCTGGGCGTTCTTCAACGCCAGCACGCTGCCGAAACTGCCGCTGACCGATGTCTGGGCGATTGCGCCCGGCATCTGGCCGCCCGCCGGCATCCATCCGTTCGACCCGTTCCACCTGCCGTTTCTCAACACGTTGATATTGCTGCTTTCCGGATCGACGGTGACTTGGGCGCATTACGCTGTCTTGCAGAATAACCGCAAGGAAACCATCCAGGCGCTGTGGTGCACGGTGATTCTTGGCCTCAGCTTCACCGCCTGTCAGGCGTTTGAATATACTCACGCCGCGTTTGGTTTCCGTGACACGATTTACGCCACCACCTTTTTCATGGCCACCGGCTTTCACGGCTTCCACGTCATCGTCGGCACGATCTTTCTCGCCGTCTGCCTGGGGCGCGCCTATAAGGGCCAGCTCACGCCCAAGCAGCATCTCGGCTTTGAATTTGCCGCCTGGTATTGGCATTTCGTCGATGTGGTATGGCTGTTCCTGTTCACCTTCATCTATTGTAATCTGGCCAACCGGCTGATGCCCGCCCTGGGAGCCATTTTTACAGGCACTAATCTACTGATAATGTTGATTTTATTATTGATTGCCGCCGGCTATTTCGGCTGGAACACACTGGTGAAAAACGGCATAAAGCCACTCGCGCACTGATTCAGCCGGCCCGGCACTGTCATCAAAAATTCATATTTCTTGGATAGGAATATGCTATAATCAGTCCATGCGCACCGTAAAAAACCCGATCCAGAGAAACGCGATGAGGTCGAGCAATCCTTGTATAACCGGATGCTCAAGAATGCTTTTTTCGGTTTCGTCAAAAGTGCCGTGATTGCCGCCTTCATCGGGCTGACGGTCGGCGGGTTGATTGCGGCTGGAATGACGGTAGGTATCCTGCCGTCGACCATACCTTTTCTCAGCGGCGAACATCTTGCGTTCCGGGCGGCGGCGTGGTTTGCCGGCGTGGCCGGGAGTTTT
>JAGWIM010000067.1 GCA_028873525.1 Pseudomonadota bacterium | reverse complement strand
GGATTTATTCCCGCTGAACGGCAATGCCGACTACCTGTATGAGGGCGGAAATTATTCCTTCCTGCAACTGCCCGAGTCCTCCGGCATGCGCATCGGCATAGACCCGCAGCTCCAGCACGACCTTGACCTGCCACCCTATATCTGACGCGCACCGCCGGCGCCGCTTCCACCTCTGAAAAACGGCAACGTTTGCGGTATAGCCCACCCTATAAATGTAGTAATTTTTGCATAATCTGGTACATTGCCATATTATCAAAGATATTATCAGCACATGGGCAATCAGGTACCCCGCCACGCTACCATCAGGCCGTTTCATTCTGCCGCCGGCGTCGTGCGGCATCCCGTGCTTACCGGCCTCGGCCTGGTGTTTGCAGCGGCGTTCGGCTGGTGGGTGTTTCATTCCTCCGCCAACTCCGCCCATCAGGACAAATTCAGTGGGATCATACCGGTCGGCGTGGCCATGGTCAGAAGCGGCGACATCGATATTTACTTAAACGGCCTCGGCACGGTGGTGCCGCTCAATACCGTGACGGTGCATAGTCGCGTTGACGGTGAGTTAATGCGCGTGTTGTTTGCGGAAGGGCAGCGCGTGAAGGCGGGCGCGCCGCTGGCCATCATCGATCCGCGGCCTTTTGAAGCGCAACTGGAGCAGGCGAAGGGGCAACTGATACATGACGAGGCGCTGCTGGCGAACGCCAAGCTCGATCTTGAACGCTACAAAACCCTGTTCGTCGAGGATTCCATCGCCAGGCAGCAGCTCGACACGCAGGCTTCGCTGGTCAAGCAGTATGAGGGCACGGTAAAGAATGACCAGGGGCAGGTCGCCAATGCCGAAGTGCAACTCAGTTATACCAAAATTGCCTCGCCGATTGCCGGGCGGGTGGGTCTGCGGCAGGTCGATACAGGCAATATCATCCATGCGTCCGATGCCAGCGGCATCGTCGTGGTGACGCAGCTGCAGCCGATTACCGTGGTGTTCGCCCTGCCGGAAGATCAGATTCCCGCGGTGATGCAGGCGTTCTCCAGCGGTAGAAAAATCCCGGTCGAGGCGTGGGACCGCGACAATAAACTCCGGCTGGAAACCGGCACGCTGCTGGCAGTGGACAACCAGGCCGACACCACGACCGGCACCGTCAAATTCAAAGCCGAGTTTCCCAACGAGGATAATGTGCTGTTTGCCAACCAGTTCGTCAACGTGCATATGCTGCTTTCCACCGGGCATGACGCCACGCTGATGCCCACCGCCGCCATTCAGCACGGATCGGAAGGCACGTTTGTCTACAAGGTGAGCGGCGACGGCAAGAGCGTGGCGCTGCAGCCAGCGACGCTCGGCGTCACCGAGGGCGAAACCGTGGCGGTGGAGAAGGGGCTTATCCCCGGCGACCGCGTGGTGGTGGATGGCAGCGACAGTTTGCGCGACGGTGCGCAGGTAAAAATCGTTTCCACCATGCCCGTGCCGGAAGCAAAGCCGAAAACCGAAACCGCGGCGGAAAAGCACACGCCATCAGCTACCGCGCCGCATCCTTATCGTAAAAAGAATGACTCTAAAGAGAGTCCATGAACCCGTCGCGCCCGTTCATCCTGCGGCCTATCGCCACCTCGCTGCTGATGGCGGCGATTCTTCTTTCCGGCGTTGTCGCCTATCGTCTGCTGCCGCTCTCGGCCTTGCCGGAGGTCGATTACCCGACGATTCAGGTGGCGACGCTCTATCCCGGCGCCAGCCCCGAGGTGATGACCTCGTCGGTCACCGCGCCGCTGGAAACCCAGTTCGGCCAGATGCCGGGACTGAACCAGATGTCCTCCACCAGCTCCGGCGGCGCGTCGGTGATTACGCTGCAGTTCAGTTTGGATTTGAGTCTCGATGTTGCCGAGCAGGAAGTGCAGGCGGCGATCAACGCGGCAGCTGCATTCCTGCCGAACGATCTGCCGATGCCGCCGATTTACAACAAGGTCAACCCTGCCGATGCGCCGATTGTCACCCTCGGCATTACTTCGAAAACGCTGCCGTTGCCGAAGGTGGAGGATCTGGTGGATACGCGGCTGGCGCAGAAACTCTCGCAGCTTCCCGGCGTGGGTTTAGTCAGCATCAGCGGCGGCCAGCGCCCGGCCGTGCGCGTTCAGGCCAACCCGGCGGCGCTGGCGTCTTATGGCCTGAGCCTGGAAAATCTCCGCACCGCCATCGCGGCATCTAACGTCAATGAAGCCAAAGGCAGCGTCGACGGCCCCTTGCGCGCTTCCACTATCGACGCCAACGACCAGTTGCAGTCGGCTGATGAGTACCGATCGCTCGTCATCGGCTATAAAAACGGCGCGCCGATTCGGCTTTCTGACGTTGCCGCCGTCATTGACGGCGCAGAGAATACGCGGCTTTCCGCCTGGGCGGACATAACGCCCGCCATTATCCTTAACATTCAGCGCCAGCCGGGCGCCAACGTCATCCGGACGGTGGATCGCATCAAGCAATTGCTGCCAACACTGCAAGCCGGCCTGCCCGGGGCGCTCGACGTCGCCGTGCTCACCGACCGCACGGTGACCGTCCGCGCCTCGGTGGCTGATGTGGAGTTCGAACTGATGCTGTCGGTGGTGCTGGTGGTGATGGTGATCTTCCTGTTCCTGCGGAATCTTGCGGCCACCGTTATTCCGAGCGTCGCCGTGCCGCTATCGCTGGTCGGCACGTTCGGCGCGATGTATCTCTTCGGTTTTTCCATCAACAACCTGACCTTGATGGCGCTGACCATCGCCACCGGCTTCGTGGTGGATGACGCCATCGTCATGATTGAAAACATCGCGCGCTATATCGAGATGGGCGACTCGCCGCTGGAGGCGGCGCTGAAAGGCGCCGAGCAGATTGGATTTACCATTATTTCGCTGACCTTCTCGCTGATTGCCGTGCTGATCCCGTTGCTCTTCATGGGCGACGTGGTGGGGCGACTGTTCCATGAATTCGCCATTACGCTGGCGGTGGCGATCCTGATTTCCGCCGTGGTGTCGCTGACGCTGACGCCGATGATGTGCGCGCGGCTGCTTCGGCATGTGCCGGAGGAAAAACAGACGCCGTTTTATCACCGGACAGGCATGTTTTTCGACCGCATGATCGCGCGTTATGGCGCAATGCTGAACTGGGTGCTCGACCGCCGGCGCGCCACGCTGATGGTTGCCATCGGGACACTCATCCTCACCGCGTTGCTTTATCTCTGGGTGCCCAAGGGCTTCTTCCCGCTGCAGGATACCGGCGTCATCCAGGGTATTACCGAAGCGCCGCAGGATATTTCTTTCTCAGGCATGGCATCACGACAAGCGGCGCTGGGTGCTGCCATACTGAAAGATCCGGCAGTGGCAAGCCTTTCCTCTTTTATCGGTGTAGACGGTGCGAACGCGACACTCAACAGTGGTCGCATTCAGATAAACCTGAAGCCGCACAGCGAACGCGACAGCGCCACCGAGATTATGCAACGACTGCAACGGGAAACCGCGAATATCAGCGGCATCCGGCTTTACCTGCAGCCGGTGCAGGATTTGACGATCGAGGATCGCGTCAGCCGGACGCAGTACCAGCTTTCCGTCGAGGATGCCGATCCGCAGGCGCTGGACGCATGGACGCCGAAACTTGTTTTCGCATTGCAGCATTTGCCGCAGTTGGCCGACGTGGCAAGCGACCTGCAGGACCATGGCCTGCAGGCGTATATTGACATTGACCGCGACACTGCCGGAAGGCTCGGCGTCACCGTTTCCGCTATTGACAACGCGCTCTACGATGCCTTCGGCCAGCGCCTGATCTCGACGATTTTCACCCAGTCGAACCAATACCGCGTCGTGCTGGAGGACGCGCCGAATTTCAGCAAAGGGCCTGCCGCGCTGCATGATGTGTACATCGCTTCGACCAGCGGGCCGCCGGTCAGGCTCGACGTGGTGGCGCATATCATGCAGAAGGCGGCGCCGCTTTCCATCAATCATCTCGGCCAGTTTCCGTCGGCGACGATTTCCTTCAACCTGGCGCCCGGCGCGTCGCTAGGGCAGGCGGTTTCCGCCATCCGCGCCGCCGAACAATCGCTGAATCTTCCCGCCTCCCTGCAAACCAGCTTTCAGGGCGCGGCGCTGGCGTTCGAGGCGTCGCTGTCGAATGCGCTATTCCTGATTCTTGCCGCCATCGTTACCGTCTATATCGTGCTTGGCGTCTTGTATGAAAGCTACATCCATCCCATCACCATTCTCTCAACATTGCCGTCGGCGGCCATCGGCGCACTCCTGGCGCTGAAAATCTCCGGCACTGATCTGGGCGTTATTGCCGTCATCGGTCTTATCCTCTTAATCGGCATCGTCAAGAAGAACGCCATCATGATGATTGACTTTGCATTACAGGCCGAGCGCGAGCAGGGGCTGCCGCCGCGCGACGCCATTACCCAGGCCTGCCTGCTGCGTTTCCGCCCCATTCTCATGACCACCATGGCGGCGTTGCTTGCCGCGCTGCCGCTGATGCTCGGCACCGGTGTCGGTTCGGAGCTTCGGCATCCGCTGGGCATTGCCATGGTCGGCGGGCTGATGGTAAGCCAGGTGCTGACGCTCTTTACCACGCCGGTGATTTATCTGGCGTTCGACCGGCTCGCCAAGCGGCTTGATGCGGGAGGGGTTGCACCATGAACTTTTCGGCGATTTTCATCAGGCGGCCGATTGCCACCACGCTGCTCACCGTTGGCGTGGCGCTGGCGGGGTTGGCGGCGTTCAGACTGCTTCCGGTGGCGCCGCTGCCGCAGGTGGATTTTCCGACGATATTCGTGCAGGCGTCGCTGCCGGGCGCCAGCCCCGAGACTATGGCTTCAAGCGTGGCCACGCCGCTCGAGCGATCGCTCGGGCGCATCGCCAGCCTTACCGAGATGACCTCGACCAGCACGCTCGGGGAGACGCGCATTATTTTGCAGTTTGACTTGAGCCGTAACATCGACGGCGCGGCGCGCGATGTGCAGGCGGCGATCAACGCGGCGCGTGCGCTGCTGCCCACCGGGTTGCCGCACAACCCGATTTACCGCAAGGTTAATCCTGCCGACGCGCCGATCATGATTCTGGCGCTGACCTCGCCGACCATGACGCACGGCGAATTGTATGACACCGCCTCGACCATCCTCGCGCAGAAATTTTCGCAGGCGCAGGGCGTCGGCCAGGTCATCGTCGGCGGCGGCGCACTGCCGGCGGTGCGCGTCGACGTCAACCCGGACGCCATCAACCATTACGGCATCGGGTTGGAAAACGTGCGCGCGGCGCTGGTCGCCGCCAACGCCAACCGGCCGAAAGGCGCGGTCGAAGGCGGCGGCAAGCACTGGCAGATTGACGCGAACGACCAGGCCAGCCGCGCCAGGGATTACATGCCTGTCATCATCTCCTATCATGACGGCTCGCCGGTGCGGCTTTCCGACGTGGCGAACGTCACCAATTCGGTGGAGGACGTGCGCCATATCGGTTTCTTCAACGGCAGCCCGGCGGTGATCATCATTCTCTTCAAGCAGCCGGGCGCCAACATCATCAACACGGTGAACAACGTAAACACAATGCTGCCGGCATTGCGCGCTTCCATCCCCGCTGCCGTCAACCTTGATGTGGTGATGGATCGCACGCCGACCATCCGCGCTTCGCTCGCCGCCGTCGAACATGCGCTGCTGATTTCCATTGCGCTCGTCATCATGGTGGTCTTCGTGTTTTTGCGCAGCCCGCGCGCCACGCTGATTCCGAGCGTTGCCGTGCCGGTGTCGCTGGTCGGCACGTTCGGCGTCATGTATCTCTGTGGCTACAGCCTCGACAATCTGTCGCTGATGGCGCTGCTCGTCGCCACCGGCTTCGTGGTGGATGACGCCATCGTCGTGCTGGAAAACGTCTCTCGCCATATCGAGCAGGGCGTGCCGCCGCTGGAGGCGGCGATGCTCGGCGCGCGCGAGATGGGCTTCACGGTGCTTTCGATGAGCCTGTCGCTGGTTGCCGTGTTCATTCCCATTTTGATGATGGGCGGCATTGTCGGTCGGCTGTTCCACGAATTCGCGGTGACCCTGTCGGCGGCGATTCTGGTATCGCTCGCGCTGTCGCTGACGGTGACGCCCATGATGTGCGCGCGTCTCCTCCGCTACGAGCCGGAGCGGAAGCCGGGGCGCATTTTCCGGTACAGCGAGCGCGCATGGGAAATATTGCTGCACGGCTACGAAAAGACCCTTGACTGGGTGCTGGCGCACGCGCCGCTGATGATGCTGGTGCTGTTTATCACCATCGGCCTCAATTTTTACCTGTTCATCCATGTGTCCAAAGGATTTTTCCCGCAGCAGGATATCGGGCGGCTCACCGGATCGATACAGGCCGATCAGGATATTTCCTTTCAGGCGATGAAAAAAAAGCTCTCCAATTTCATGGCCATCGTGCGTGCCGATCCGGCGGTGGACAGCGTCGTCGGCTTCACCGGCGGCGGCCAGACCAACAGCGGTAATATGTATATTGGGCTGAAACCGCTGTCGGTGCGGAAACTCTCCGCCGATCAGGTCATCGCCCGGCTGCGCAAAAAACTCTCGCATGAACCGGGGGCGAAACTGCTGCTGCAGGCGCAGCAGGACGTGCGCATCGGTGGCCGGTTGAACCAGGCTGAGTATCAGTACACGCTGCAGGCTGACAACCTCGCCGACCTGCGCGTCTGGGCGCCGAAGCTCTATGAGACCATGCGCGCCATGCCGATGCTGGCCGACGTCAATACCGACCAGCAGGACGCGGGACTGGAAACCCTGCTCACCTACGACCGCGACACGATGGGGCGGCTTGGGGTCACGCCCGACGCGGTCGACCAGACATTGAACGACGCGTTCGGTCAGCGGCAGGTCTCGACCATTTATAACCCGCTGAACCAGTATCATGTCGTCATGGAAATTTCGCCCAAATACCTGGAGAATACCGATGCGCTGCAGGACACATATGTCATGGTTCCGGACGGTGGCGCCGCGCCGCTGCCGGCCATCAGCCGCTACGCTCCGGCCAACACGCCGCTGGCCGTCAACCACCAGGGGCAGTTCGCCGCCTCGACGATTTCGTTCAACCTGCCGCCCGGCGCGTCGCTCGGGCAGGCGTCGCAGGCCATCAACGAAACCTTCGCGCGGCTCGGCGTGCCGGACACGGTGCATGGTAGTTTCCAGGGCACGGCGAAGGCGTTTCAGGAATCGCTGTCCACCATCGGCTGGTTGCTCTTGGCGGCGGTGCTTACGGTCTATATTGTGCTTGGCATGTTATACGAAAGCTACGTTCATCCGCTGACGATTCTTTTTTCCAGCCTGTTCCCGGCGGGCGTCGGCGCGCTGCTGGCGCTTGCAGTGTTCCACGTCAATCTCGATCTCATTTCCGGCATCGGGCTGCTGCTGCTCATCGGCAT
This sequence comes from Pseudomonadota bacterium, assembly GCA_028873525.1. GTDB lineage: Bacteria > Pseudomonadota > Alphaproteobacteria > Rickettsiales > SXRF01 > JABDCD01. Next base: position 3,332 of record JAGWIM010000067.1, on the reverse strand, counting down.
CGTCAAGAAGAACGCCATCATGATGATCGACTTCGCCATCGAGACCGAGCGGCGCGAGCATATCCGCCCGCGCGAGGCGATTTACAAAGCCTGCCTGCTGCGCTTTCGCCCCATCATGATGACGACGATGGCAGCGCTCTTCGGCATGTTGCCGCTGGCGCTGGGGCAGGGCGACGGTGCGGAATTGCGCCGCCCGCTCGGCATCGCCATTGTCGGCGGGTTGCTCGTCAGCCAGGTATTGACACTGTATACGACGCCGGTTGTGTATCTCTATCTGGACCGGTTCCGGCTGTGGGTGCTCGGCCATCCGCGTCATGCGGCGCCGGAAGGATTCTCCTCATGAAACGCGTCACCTGTTTTTCTCTCCTGCTGCTTTCGGCCTGCGCCGCCGGGCCGGATTACAGGCGCCCGCTGGCCGCCACACCCGCCGCCTTCAAGGAAGGCGGGATACAGTGGAAAAAAGCGCAGCCTGAAAGCGTATCGCTTGCCGGTTGGTGGAAAATATTTGGCGACCCGCAATTAAACGCGCTTGAAGCGCAGGTGGTGATTTCCAACCAGAATATCAAGGCGGCGGAAGCCTCCTACCGGCAGGCGCGCGCGTTGGTGGCCGTCGCCCGAAGCGCCTATTTCCCATCGGTCACCGCCAGCGCTTCAACGGCCCGCGGCAATGCCGGCACGACCTACGATGCCGCGCTCGATGTTGTCTGGGAGATCGATGTCTGGGGGCGCATACGGCGCACGGTCGAGGCCGGCGAGGCAGCGGCGCAGACCAGTGCCGCCGACCTTGCCGCGGCGCGCTTAAGCGCGCAGGCCGATCTTGCAACCGACTATCTGCAGCTGCGTGTTACCGATGCGCAGTCGCGGTTATTGAGCAATACGGTGACGGCGTATACAAAGTCGCTGCAGCTAACACAGAACCAGTATGCCGCCGGGGTGGCCGGGCGCGCCGATGTCGTACAGGCGGAAACACAATTGGCCTCGGCGCGGGCGCAGGCGACCGACATCGGCGTGCAGCGCGCGCAACTGGAGCACGCGATTGCATTGCTCGTCGGCAAGCCGCCCGCCAGCTTTTCTATTGCACCGTCGCCTGAAGTTCCGCCGGTGCCGGAGATTCCGCCGGGGCTGCCGTCGGCGCTGCTGGAGCGCCGTCCCGACATAGCGGGCGCTGAGCGTGCCATGGCCGCCGCAAACGCGCAGATTGGCGTCGCCGAAGCGGCATTCTTCCCCGACCTGACGCTCCCGGCCTCGGGCGGTTTCACCGACCATTCTTTCGCCCACTGGTTCTCGCTGCCGAATCGCCTGTGGGCCGTCGCGCCGACGTTGGCTGAAACCCTGTTCGACGCCGGGCTGCGCAGCGCGCAGGTCGCCGGGGCAAGGGCGACATATGACCAGAGCGTCGCTACCTACCGGCAAACAGTGCTGGCAGCGTTTCAGCAGGTGGAGGATAACCTTGCTGCCCAGCGCATCCTGAAGGAGGAGACAACGATGCAAAATACAGCGGTTGCTTCGTCGCAGCAATCGGTGCGGCTTACGACCAACCAGTACAAGGCCGGAACCGTCAGCTATTTGAATATAGTCACTGCGCAGGCGATTGAGTATAATAATGAAAATGCCAGTCTTACTATTCTCGGGCGGCGGCTGACGGCGGCGGTCACCCTGATTAAAGCGCTGGGCGGCGGCTGGAATGCCGCCGAGATGGATAATCCGCCATTGGAGAAGCCGCATGGCTGATGTGATGGAGATTTTCGAGTCGCTGGGCATGACGCCGCCGGAAGGCGCCATGTCTGTGCGTTCGCCGCGCGACGGCGGAATTATCGCTTCGCTCATGGCCGATACGCCGAAGACATTGGAGGAAAAAATCGCCTGCGCCCGCGTGGCGCAGCTTCAATGGCAGACGAAGAACCGCAACGAACGCGCCTGGCTGCTCGAAACGCTGGCCGCGGCGATCAAGCGTCACCGCGAGCCGCTGGCTACGCTGATGACTATGGACTCCGGAAAAACCATGCGCGAATCGCTCAGCGAGGTCGACGGCGCGGAGGCCGTCCTGCTTAAAACCATCAGGGATGCGGCGCTGCCTGAATTTAATGGCATGCTGCGTTGCAAGGAGCGGCAACCGGCGGGCGTGGTCGGGCTTATCACCTCGTTTAATTTCCCGTGTGCCGTGGCGCACTGGAGCATCGCCCCGGCGCTGCTGGCCGGTAACGCGGTGCTGTGGAAACCGTCGGAGAAAGCGCCGCTGGTGGCGCAGGCCTGCAAAATGATTTTTGATAAGGCAGGTCAGGGGGATTTGCTGCAGATGATCCTCGGTGGGCGCGACATCGGCGCCGCTTTGGTGGCGCATGAAGGCGTTGATATGGTCAGCGCCACCGGCAGCGCGGGCATGGGGAAAGCCATCCGTGCGGCGCTTGCGGCTAAGAAAAATAATGCGGTGAAGCCGATTCTGGAACTGGGCGGCAATAACGGCGTTATTCTCTCCGAAAAAATGTCGGAGGCGCATCTCGACTGGTCACTGGCGGCGCTGCTTGCCTCCTTTCTCGGCACAGCCGGCCAGCGCTGCACCAATACGCGGCGGCTGTTCGTGCAGAAAAAAATCCATGGCCGCGCAGTGCGGTTGCTTGAGCGGAAAATTGCGGATTTTCTCGTCGCCGGACCGGGCAAATGGGAGGAATATGGTTACGGGCCGCTGATTGACGCCGCCGCCTTCGCCCGCTTCGAGCAGGCAAAAAAGCGCGTGGCGGCGGATGGCGGCGAAATATTATTCGGCAATCGTCTGCTGCAGAAAGAATATCCAGACGCGTATTATGCCGAACCGGCGCTGGCGCTGCTTTCCAGGCAGACGCCGATCATGCACGAGGAAACCTTCGCACCGCTGTTGTTTATCGTGCCTTATCATGATTTGGAGGAGGCGATCGCCATGGCCAATGCGCCTTCCAATGCCGGGCTGGTGGCCGGCATCTATACGAAAAATCAGGCCGAGGCGGATATGTTTGCCGCGCGCTGCGAGGCCGGGCATTGTGTCATAAACTCGCCCAAAGGCACCGGCACGCCGGCTTTCGGCATGGGTTTCGGCGGCAACAAGGATTCCGGCGAGGGTGAAATCTTAAACGCCGCCGATCCGCTGGCGCCTTTTACGCGCCCTGTTTCCCGCCGCATCGCGCAGGATAAAGATGTGGCGATGGATGCCTAGGTCGTGTGGACATTCATTTCAGCCATAAGTAGATAGCGGCAAGATTGAGAAACGCCATGAAGCTGAGGGCGGTTTTGTCGTAGCGGGTGGCGATTCTGCGGAAGTGCTTGAGCTTATTGAACATGCGCTCAACGAGGTTGCGCTC
>JAGWIM010000066.1 GCA_028873525.1 Pseudomonadota bacterium | reverse complement strand
CGTTGAACGGCATGGGGCTGCTTGGCTACGAGGCGGTCATCAACCGCGACTATCCGGTGATGTTCGGCACGCTGTTTATTTTCACGCTGCTCGGGCTGGTGTTTAACCTCATCGGCGATTTGACCTACGTGCTGGTCGATCCAAGAATTGATTTTGAGCGGCGCGATGTTTAGCCCTCTCGCCCATCGCCGCTGGCAATTATTCCGCGCCAACCGGCGCGGCTACTGGAGCTTGTGGATATTTCTCGCCCTGTTTTTTATCAGCCTGTTTGCCGAGGTTATCGCCAACGACAAACCTATCATAATGGAATATAACGGGAAATTATATTTCCCCGTATTCGTCATGTATAGCGAAAAAATCTTCGGCGGCGATTTTGAGACCGAGGCCGATTACCGCGATTCGTTTCTGGCAAGCCGCATTAAAGCGCATGGCTGGGCCATCTGGCCACCCATCCGCTATTCCTATTCGACCATCAATTACGCGCCGGGAGTGCCGGTGCCCTCCCCGCCAACGGCCGCAAACTGGCTTGGCACCGACGATCAGGGGCGCGATGTGGCTTCGCGGCTTATTTACGGCTTCCGCATCTCGGTGCTGTTTGCGCTGCTGCTGACGGGATTCAGCTCGGTCATCGGCATACTGGCCGGCGTCGTGCAGGGGTTTCGCGGCGGCCTGACTGACCTTCTGTTCCAGCGCTTCATCGAGATTTGGTCGGGGCTACCGGAACTGTTCCTGCTGATTATCCTCGCTTCCATCGTGACGCCGAATTTCTGGTGGCTCTTGGGCATACTCCTGCTTTTTTCCTGGATGTCGCTGACCTCGGTGGTGCGCGCCGAAAGTTTGCGCGCGCGTAATTTCGATTATGTGCGGGCAGCGCGGGCGCTGGGTGTTTCCGAGCCGCGCATCATGGTGCGCCACGTGCTGCCCAACGCGCTGGTGGCCGCCATGACCTACATCCCCTTCATCATGGCCGGCGGCGTGACGGCGCTTACCACGCTTGATTTTCTCGGCTTCGGCCTGCCGCCGGGGTCGCCCTCGCTCGGCGAATTGCTGCTGCAGGGGAAGAATAACCCGCAGGCGCCGTGGCTGGGATTTACCGGCTTTATCATCATCGCGCTGATGCTGGTGCTGATTATTTTTATTTCCGAAGCGGTGCGCGATGCCTTCAACCCGAGGAAGGCCATCGCACAACCTATGGCTCAAGTCCTTTGTTACGATATTCCTGCTGAATAATGCGATCCATGTGCTTGCGCGTATCGGCGGAATATTTGCAGATCGCCTCGCAGCTTTCTGTATTCACGCGCGTATTCTTTTCCAGCGCCTTGAAATATTGCTTAAGCGGCCTGGGATCGAAATTCATTGTTTCATTAAACGCTGTCAGCGCTGCTGTATGCACATGATCAAGGAGGATAGGGCTGTCCAGCCCACGATCTGCCAGATATTTTTTGATGAAATCGGTAAGGTGTGTTTCAAGGAATGTATCGTCTATGATCGGTATTTTTTTCTCATCGCGCATTTTTTCGTAGTAGCGTTTAACGTCATCTATGTTGTCCGTCAGGAAACCTTCGGTTGTGCCAATAGCGGGATCGGAAGAAGGCGCAATCGACAAACCTTTAAGCTCGGACAGCAGCCCGACGCAGCTTTGCACCGCCCTTATGCCCTCCAGGCGATGTTGCAATGCGCCCTGATAATCTTTCATGCACGACTCGAATTCGCACAGACTTTTCTTGATATAGGAGACACTATTCGAAAGAGGTTCTTTAAGACTCTGCGCGCTTTCCATAGCCGGATTAATTTCCTCGTTATTTTTCTCTTTAATAATTGGTATAAGATTTCCCCACCCGCCGACATCCCCATCTATTTTTTCTGAATTATACGGGTACCCCTCTTCCGGATCGAAATATTGCTGTATTTCACGGAAACGCTCCGGTCCTTTCCAAGCTTTTTGAAAATATTGCTGCGTGTTATTTTCACGAGCATACTGGTTTAGTTCATCGGAATGCAGATCATCCGCTATATCGTTAAAAACTTCCGCAAGTTCTATATAGTCGGCTTTTCTATCTTGCGGACGGAGCGTTGCCTGAGAAACCCAGCAAAACTTTTTATTTCTGAAGGGATCTTGCCCATTATCGTCATAAAACAAAGTGACAATGCGTCTCGCCGCATCCTTGACAGCCCTTGCTTCTGATGCTCCCGTCATAAAATGACCCTTTACAGATCCACGATGGTTAGTTTACTTTAGAAAAGTTAACAATCAACAAACAATTGCGCATTCAGGTTATTTCCGGCATCTTGGTTCGCGTGTCATTGCTTTCTCTAAATAATTTTTCTCTTTCCTTCGACGCTGCCGAAGTTGTTAAAAATATTTCTTTTTCCATCGAAAAGGGCGAGATGCTGGCGCTGGTCGGCGAATCGGGCAGCGGCAAGTCGCTGACCGCGCTGTCCTGTCTCGGATTGCAGCCGGAAAGCGCGGCGGTTTCCGGCAGTATCCGGTTCGACGGACAGGAAATCATCGGCGCTTCGGAAGTGAGTTTGCGCGCCATTCGCGGGCGTCGCGTCGGCATGATTTTCCAGGAACCGATGACGGCGCTGAATCCCTTGCATACGATAGGCAAGCAGATTGCTGAAGCCAGCCCCGCCGAATGGCGGGGTCCGGACCAGACCCCGCAACAAGTGCGGGGATTATTGGATCAGGTCGGCCTTTCCTACCTCAAAGACCGGCTAGGCGCCTATCCGCACCAGCTTTCCGGCGGTGAGCGCCAGCGGGTGATGATCGCGATGGCGATTGCCAATAAGCCCGGCCTGCTGATTGCCGATGAGCCGACGACCGCCGTGGACGTGACGATTCAGGTGAAAATCCTGTCGCTGCTGAAAGACCTGCAGAAAGAAATGCGCATGGCGATTCTCTTCATCACCCACGACCTGACCATTGTGCAAAGGCTGGCCGACCGCGTCGCCGTGATGAACCGGGGCAATATCGTCGAGCAGGGGAAAGTCGCGGATATATTCGCCGCCCCCAAGCACGAATACACCAGGCATCTGCTGGCCTCGCAGCCGAAAGGCGCCCCCCTGCCCTACCCGCCTGACGCGAAGCCCGTTATGGCCTGTAAGAATCTTAAAGTCTGGTTCTCCATTAAAAAAGGCCTGTTGCAGCGCACGAGCGGTTATATCAAAGCGGTGGATGATGTGACGCTTTCCATCCCGGAAAAATCCACGCTGGGCGTGGTCGGCGAATCAGGATCGGGCAAAACGACGCTGGGGTTTGCACTGCTGCGTCTGATCAAAAGCGAAGGGCTGATCGTGTTTCTTGGTCAGGACATCCACCCGCTGAAAACCCGGGCGCTCCGACCGCTGCGGAGTCATATGCAAGTCGTATTCCAGGATCCGTTCTCCAGCCTGAATCCGCGCATGACCGTCCGCGCCGCCGTCGGGGAAGGATTGCTGGTGCACCAGCCGGATAAAAGCAAAGCGGCTCGCGAGGCCGAGATTGACGCCATTTTAAACGATGTCGGACTGACGTCGGAGATGAAAGAGCGCTACCCGCACGAATTCTCCGGCGGTCAGCGCCAGCGCATCAGCATCGCCCGCGCCATGGTGCTGCGCCCCCGCTTCGTCGTGCTCGATGAGCCAACCTCGGCGCTGGACGTGTCGGTGCAGGCGCAAATCATTGATCTGCTTAAAAATTTGCAACGAAAATATGGGCTGACCATGCTGTTCATCAGCCATGATCTGCGCGTCGTGCGCGCCCTCGCCCACCATATCATCGTCATGCACCAGGGAAAAATCATTGAGCAAGGCGACACGAAAACCATGTTCGATTCGCCGCAGCATGATTATACCAAGACGCTAATCAACGCCGCGTTTATGAGGAAATAGCGGGAAATTCAAATCATTGTTCCGTCCCGTCGGCGGCATGAGTGCGTATCGCCTGCATATTGCTTTCCCCTCCGTGCCATTATACACGTCATACTGCCATGCCCAGCGATACCATCTTTGCGCTCGCCACGCCGCCGGGGAAATCCGGTGTTGCCATTATCCGCCTGTCCGGGCAGCAGTCCCTGCCCGCCCTGCGCCGATTGAGCGGGCTTGCGCCCCCTGCCCCGCGCATGGCGCAGTATGTGACGCTCTGCGCGCAGGCCGGCGGCATCATCGACCGTGGGCTGGCGATTTATTTTAAAAGTCCGCACAGCTTCACCGGCGAGGATGTGGTGGAGTTGCATATTCACGGCGGCCGCGCCGTTATAAAGGAATTGCTTGATGTACTGGGGGCGGAGGATGGGTTGCGCCCGGCCGAGCCGGGAGAATTTTCGCACCGCGCTTTTGTAAACGGCAAGATGGACCTGATGGAGGCCGAAGGGCTGGCCGACCTGGTAGACGCCGAAACCAGCGCCCAGAAAACCCAGGCCATGCGCCAGATGCAAGGCGAAATGAGCGCCCGGCATGAGGACATCCGGCAGCGCATTGTTCAAGCCCTGGCGTATCTGGAAGCATACATCGATTTTCCCGATGAGGAGATTCCGGAATCGGTGCTGGCGCAGCTTGCGGGCAATATAAAAACCCTGCAATCAGTCATCACCGGCGCCCTGGCCGACCATAAGCGCGGCGAGCGGTTACGCGAGGGCATCAGCATCGTCATCCTCGGCGCGCCGAACGTCGGCAAGTCGAGCCTGCTCAATGCGCTGGCGAAGCGCGAGGCCGCCATTGTCTCGGCGCAGGCGGGTACGACGCGCGACATTATTGAAGTCCATATGGATATTGCCGGTTACCCGGTGGTGCTGGCGGATACGGCAGGTCTGCGCGCCGCCGGCGACGCGATAGAAGAGGAGGGGGTGCGCCGGGCGCTGGCCAGGGCAGGGGAGGCGGATATTAAATTGGTGCTGTTTGATGGCAGCCAGCCCAACGTGTCCGATGCGCCAGGCCTTGCGTTGATGGACGAAAGTGCGCTGGCCGTAGTTAATAAATCAGATATTATGATTTTACATGATAATATATTAACTTTTAAGCAAAAACCAATTTATGTTTCCGCAAAAACCGGGCAGGGGATTGAGTTATTGCTAAAGGCAATCGAGGAAAACATTCTTGCGTTTTTCTCCGGCGGGTCCACGCCGTTTATCACGCGCAGCCGCCACCGCGCCCTGCTGACGGACGCGGCGGATCATCTCGGCCGGTCGCTGGCCGATATACCGCCGGAGCTGAAATGCGAAGAGCTGCGGCTGGCCGCGCAAGCTATCGGCAAAATCACTGGCAAAATCGCCGTGGACGATGTATTGGACGTGGTATTCAGCCAGTTCTGTATAGGGAAATAATAGATTGTCATTCCCGCGAAAGCGGGAATCCAGTTTTGGTTTCAAATATGGCAACACGCGGTAAAACCATAGAAATCTTTATGCCGGATGGCGATTATTCCGGCATTAAGATCGCCACGCTTACCAATCACGCGGTGGAAGTGACCTGCATCCCGCGCAACAAACTCGGCTTGGCCAAGCAATTGGATTCCTTAGATCGCGTGGGGACGTATATTCTGGTCAAATACGACAAAAATGGCCATGTAGAATGCTACATCGGCGAGGCGGAGAATTGCCTTGCCAGATTTGGCCAGCATGATGCGGAAAAAGATTTTTGGCATTACGCCTTTGCCATTACCTCGAAAACCAATCATTTCACAAAAGCGCATGTGAAATATCTGGAATATCTATGCTACGACACGGCAAAGCAGGAAAATCGTTGTACAATTAATAATGGCAATATCCCGGCAAAGCCGCATGTCAGCGTGTTCATGGAAGCGGATTTGCTCGATTGTTTCGATGCCATTGATATTCTCACGGCAAGCCTTGGACTATCCATCTTTCAGCCGTTCTTACAAAATGACGCTATCGCCCAGCCGTTAGTGATAGTTGAACAGGATGAGGCTATATCTCCGACGATCAACTCAAATACGCCTGAAGCAATAAAAAAAGCAAATATTGACAGCGAAATGGATCGCCTTGCCCAACTGCCGGAACTCGATTATGAGCGGGAACGGGCAATGGCAGCTAAACGGCTGGAAATACGGCCATCATTCCTTGATAGGCTGGTAAAAGAGCAGCGCATTCAGATCAAATCCCAGATACAAGGGGGCACAGGTCGGATTGACCAATTCAAATTACTGGATACCATTATGCAGCATATCATAAAAATACCCAAAGAGTGCGGCTATGAGTCAAAGAGCATCGCTGAATTATGTGAAAATGTTCACAAAATGGAAAGCGCCTATGAAGAACATCAGAAAATATTAGGTGATATTGGAATAAGAGTAATGAAATCAAAAATTTATATAGCAAACAATAATAATAATCTTGAGGAAATCCTGAAACATACGGTATGGCGAAATAATTGGACACAGACTTTAAAACGACTGCCAGATGCCAAGTCAGCAGATAAAGTTATATATTTCTCAATGGGATGTAAATCAAGAGCCATTGAAATTCCCATAGAAAGAGTGCTCAAACAGGACAAACAAATAAGATTGGATAATTAAATATGTTCAGCTTCGACGTTATCGTTATCGGCGGCGGGCATGCTGGCTGCGAGGCGGCCTCGGCCTCGGCGCGGCTGGGCGCGAAAACGGCGCTCATTACCCAGAAAAAAGCCACCATCGGCGAGATGTCGTGCAACCCGGCAATCGGCGGCATCGCCAAGGGAACGCTGGTCAGGGAAATTGATGCACTGGACGGGGTGATGGGGCGCGCCATCGACCGCGCCGGTATTCATTACCGTGTCTTAAATGCCAGCAAAGGCCCGGCGGTGCGCGGCCCGCGCGCCCAGGCCGATCGTAAGCTTTATCGGGCGGCAATGCGATCAATTCTGGAGGAATTTGAGCAGCTCACCATCATCGAAGATTCGGTAGAAGATATGAACATCGAAAGTGGCGAGGCGAGGGGGGTGATTACGCAGTCCGGCAAAACCATTTCCGCCGGAAAAATCATCCTGACCACGGGGACGTTTCTCAATGGCCTGATCCATATCGGCGGGACAAAAATACGTGCCGGCAGGGCGGGGGAACCGCCTTCGATCGGGCTTTCCAATACTCTCAAAAATATGGGTTTCATGGTCGGTCGGCTCAAGACCGGGACACCACCGCGTCTCGATGGCAAAACCATTGACTGGTCGGGGCTGGAAGAACAGCCCGGCGACAATCCGCCGCGCCCTTTTTCCTATTTGACCGGGGAAATTTCTGTCCCGCAGATCGCCTGTCATATTACCCATACCAATCAAAAAACCCATGATATTATCCGCGCCAATCTTGACCGCGCGCCAATGTACTCCGGGCAGATTGAGTCTACCGGCCCGCGTTATTGCCCATCGATTGAAGATAAGGTGGTGCGTTTCGCCGCCCGTGAAAACCATCAGATTTTTCTCGAGCCGGAAGGGCTGGATGACGATACAGTCTATCCTAATGGCATCTCGACATCATTGCCAGAAGATGTTCAGTTGGCACTGCTGAAAACCATCCCCGGATTGGAAAAGGCGCGGATGATTCGTCCCGGTTATGCCATCGAATATGATTATGTTGACCCACGCGAGCTGAAAGCGACATTGGAAACAAAGAAAATCAGGGGGCTGTATTTCGCCGGGCAGATCAACGGTACAACCGGCTATGAGGAAGCGGGTGGACAGGGAATAGTCGCCGGAATCAACGCGGCGCTGGCCGCCGCCGGGAGTGTGCCGTTCGTCATCAGCCGCGCCTGCGGCTATATTGGTGTAATGATTGATGATTTGACTATGTTTGGGGCTTCCGAGCCTTACCGGATGTTCACGTCACGGTCGGAATACCGGCTTACCTTAAGGGCCGATAATGCCGATCTGCGGTTGACGGAGAAAGGGATTTCCATTGGCTGTGTAGGAAAAACGCGTCGTGAAATATTTCATAAAAAAGAGGCAGCGTTAAAATTTTCACGTGGAACCCTGAAAACGCTGACTATTACACCCCATGAGGCTGAATCCTACAATATCCCTATTAATCAGGACGGCATGCGCCGCAGTGCCTATGATTTGCTGAATTATAATCATATAGGTTTCCCAAGCCTCTACCGGATATGGCCACAATTGAAAGAGATACCGGCGGATGTTTCCGAACAGCTTGAGATAGAGGCCATGTATTCGGGCTATCTGGATCGCCAGGAGCAGGATATTGCCGACTTCAAGAAAGAGGAAAACATGGCCATTCCGGCGGCCATCAATTATGATGTCATGCCATCGCTTTCCACTGAGATAAAATTAAAACTTAACCAGTTCCGCCCCCATACGATTGGCGCCGCCAGCCGGATCCAGGGGGTAACACCGGCCGCAATCATTGCTTTGATGGCGCATGTAAAAAAATATTCCAATGACCTCAAAGCCAGCGCTTGACGATATTTTTCAATTATTGAATCGCCATGTCCATATCTCATATGGAGTCTTTGAAAAACTTTCGCTCTACCACGGTCTGCTGCTAACCTGGCAAACCAAAATGAACCTGGTGGGATCAGAAACGATAAAAGATACCTGGCAAAGACATTTTCTTGACTCATTGCAACTATTGAAATTCATGCCCGACCCGGCGGTGACTATTGTGGATATTGGTTCCGGGTCAGGGTTTCCCGGCATGGCATTAGCGGTGGCTGGAGCAGGGGATGTCCATCTTATCGAAAAAGACGCGAAAAAGGTCGCCTTTCTAAGAGAGGTGGCGCGCGTCACAAAAACAAACGTCACTATCAACCATGGCCGCATTGAAGATCAGCCGTCCATTGATGCAAAAATTGTGATTGCCCGCGCCTGCGCGCCGCTTGGCACTCTTCTTGCCCTCACATTTCCTCAGGTTTCACATGGAACGATTTGTCTCTTCCCAAAAGGAAAAAATTGGTCTAATGAGGTAGAGGGGGCAAAGGAACATTGGATGTTTAATTACTCCGTTATTCCCAGCGTCACCGATAATCAGGGCGTTATCCTCAAGCTAACCCATGTCGCGAGGAGGTTATGACTGTTGAAATTCGAGGAAATCCAAGAGTTTTAGCCATTGTCAACCAGAAAGGCGGCGTCGGGAAAACCACGACCACCGTCAATCTGGCAACCGCGCTGGCCGCGGTACATAAGAAAGTGCTCGTTATTGATTTCGACCCGCAAGGCAACGCCAGCACCGGGTTTGGCCTCTCCGCCGATAAGCGGGAAATCACCTCTTATGATATTGTTCTTGGCGATGTCGGTATCGATGAGGCCGTACAGAAAACCGCTGTTCCCGATCTTTCCATCGTCCCATCCACCATCGATCTTTCGGGGGCTGAAATAGAGATGGTGAGTCTCATGAAGCGTGAATACAGGCTCAAGCAGGCTATTGATAAAAATTCGGCGGCATACGATTATGTCCTGATTGATTGCCCGCCGTCCCTGGGGTTGCTTACCATCAACGCGCTGGTCGCCGCCGACGCTGTGCTCATCCCGCTGCAATGTGAATTCTATGCGCTGGAAGGCCTCAGCCATCTGATGCGTACCATTCAATTGGTGCAAACCAACCTCAATGATAAACTGGCCATCCAAGGCATCGTGCTGACCATGTACGACCGCCGCAATAAACTCACCGAGCAAATCGAAAATGACGTGCGCAGCTATTTCGGTGAAAAAGTTTATAGCGTTGTTATTCCAAGGAATATCCGTATGTCGGAAGCACCGTCGCACGGCAAGCCGGCGCTGATTTATGACATGCGCTGCGCCGGTTCGCAGGCCTATATCCAACTGGCGCGGGAACTGCTGGGGCGCGAGCGCCGGCGACTTGAAGAAATGACTGCAGCATAAGGAGAAAAAACATGGCCACTATTACGCAACGCGGGCTTGGCAAAGGCCTGTCCGCCCTGATTTCGGAAAATTACGTGCAACCGGCCGCACCAAAATCCGGTGACGCGGCAACGGCTTCCGGCGTCTACACGCTGGCGCTGTCCAAATTGCACAGCGGCGCCTACCAGCCGCGCACACAGTTTTCCGACGCCGCTTTGTCGGAACTAGCCGAATCCATCCGCGCCAACGGCGTCATGCAGCCGATTATCGTCCGTCCGTCGGCGCGGCAGAAGGATAAATACGAAATCGTCGCCGGCGAGCGCCGCTGGCGCGCGGCGCAACTGGCGGCGCTGGAGGAAATTCCGGTCATCATCCGCGAAATTCCCGACAAGCAGGCGCTGGAGCTGGCACTGGTCGAAAACGTCCAACGGCAGGATTTATCCCCGCTCGAAGAAGCCGGCGGGTACCAACGCCTCATCGAGGAATTCAGCTATACCCAGGAGGAACTGGCAACGACCATCGGCAAGAGCCGCAGCCACGTCGCCAATCTGTTGCGCCTGCTGTCGCTGCCGGAGGAAGTCAAGGCGCTGCTCGATGGCGGGCAGCTCACCATGGGCCACGCGCGCGCGCTGATCGGCGCACCGAATTCTGTCGAGTTGGCGCGTGAAATCGTCCGTAAGGGATTCAACGTGCGCCAGGCCGAGGAACTTGGCCGCGTCGCGCAGGGGCACGAAAAACGCACCAGCCCGCGAGAGCGCTCCGGCGGCAGCGCGAGGGAAGGGGCACCCAAAGACCCGGATATCCTGGCGCTGGAAGCCACACTTTCGGAAAATCTTGGCCTGAAAGTGAGCATCAATGACCGCGGCCAGTCCGGCGAAATCGTCATCGCATATGATTCACTGGCGCAATTGGATGATATATTAAAGCGGCTGGGAGATGGGATTTAGAGCGTGTCACGTTCAGACCTATACCTCACTTAAGGTAAGCAAGTCCCCTGCCGTTGCAGGAGGATCCGGCACCAACCGTCACCACGCAACAAGTGCCGGGATTATCGCACCTGCGTCAGTTGAAACAATCTCCGGCTGCTGGCGGGCAGGGGGG
>JAGWIM010000065.1 GCA_028873525.1 Pseudomonadota bacterium | reverse complement strand
GGGTATTGAGTTCGCGGCTAGAACAGTGCCAACTGGTGATCTGTGTGTAGTTTCTGATAGTTATCGCATTGATTTTTGACGTACTTCCCGATCATATTTTCATCCCCGTGCTTGCCTACCGTACTCACAAAATACTCGCTCACGCGAGTGAGTTCACGCCGCAAGCGGCGGGGAATACAACCCTAAGTGCGATTAAATCAAAAATATTCTAGATCATTAGTTCCTGCAGATACCTATCTAGTTGATAGGCAATGATCTGTGCCAGGAAATGTAATAATTCAATGCCCTGCCCAGGGTGGAAGCGGTCTTTATGCCGCACACCGAAGGCGAGGATGACGTTGCGTTCGACCATTTCAAGTTCCAGCCGAAGCAGAGCGCAGGAAGCGACAAGCCCCTCGCAGTCAACGAACAACTGTCCGAAGATATCCTCAAACCCTTCCGGCGGAGCGGCATGGGCATCCTCAACCAGCAGCACGTTTTTCTTTTTTCCTCCTAGCGCCGCGTCAATCAGCCCCGGCACGACGAAAACGATGCCGGAATAATTTTGTTCGCCGTATGAGGTATCAATCTGCGTGTCCGATTCCACCCCCAGCCGCACAACATCAACGTCGAAGAGTCCTGCTAAATCCTGCGTCAGCGCCTCCAGCAACTGCTCGAGGCTCAGCGTGCGGATGAGGCGCAGCGCCGCCTGATGTACCTGCGCCTGCACCGACATGTTGTCGCGGCAGAAATCGACCAGCACATCATAGCGGCTTTTCAGCGCCTTGCTGTCTTTCTGCAGGTTCTTGACGAGGTAATGCTGGAAATCAATGATGCCATTGCCCAGATCCTGTTCCGGCGGCGCCAGATCGGCGACGATGTCAGGATTTTTTTTGATGAAATCAGGATGGCCACGCAGGAATTCGCGCACCTGTTCGGCAGTGACGTCATGCGGCTTGGCGGTTTTCGCCGTCATTGACGACTCATATCTTCTGCCCGGTCTTCTGCCAGTCAGCAAGGAACGTCGCCAGCCCTTTGTCAGTCAGCGGGTGCTGCACCAGCTGCTTGAGCACCGCCGGCGGCACGGTCGCCACGTGCGCGCCCATCTTGGCGGCATAGACGACATGCATGGGATTTCGCACCGAGGCGACCAGCACTTCAGTGTGAAAATAGTTATATTGTCGGTAGATAGTGCAGATTTCGGCGATGAGCTGCATTCCGTCCTGCCCGACATCGTCGAGCCTTCCGACAAACGGCGACACGAAGGTTGCGCCCGCCTTAGCGGCAAGAATCGCCTGCGCCGCCGAAAAGCAGAGCGTCACGTTGACCATGGTTTTATGGTTGGTGAAATATTTGCAGGCCTTCAGCCCATCCCAGGTCAGGGGCACCTTGATGGCGATGTTCTTTGCGATCCTGGCCAGCTTCTCGCCCTCGCGGATCATGCCGCCTTCGTCAGTAGCCGTCACCTCGGCGGAGACCGGCCCCGGCACGGCGGCGCAGATATCTTTCAAAACCTCAAAAAAATCGCGCCCCGATTTGGCGACCAGCGACGGGTTGGTGGTAACGCCGTCGACCAGGCCGGTGGCGGCGAGATCACGAATCTCTTCGATATCAGCCGTATCAACAAAAAATTTCATACGTTGTATCCTTGTGGTGTATGAATAGGCGGACGATAACGAGAGCGGCACCATGAAACAAGTGGAAATATTGCTTCCCGCCGCCGCACCACACGGCTTTGATTACCGCGTGCCGGAGAACATGATATTGACAGCGGGCGACATTGTTACCGTGCCGTTCGGTCACAGTGAATCGTTGGGCGTAGTGTGGGGTGCAGGGAAGGTCGATATTCCGCCGGGAAAAATAAAATCGGTGCGCAAGCGCCATGAATTCCCGCCACTGTCTCCCGCCATGCGGCAGTTCATCGACTGGGTAGCGTGGTATAATTGCGCGCCCAAGGGCGCTGTGCTCAAGATGGCGCTACCGATTAGCGACATCGATAAAGAACCGCGCAAAAAAAAAGAGGCGCCGCCAGAGAAGCTCCCCGCGCGGCATTTCAACCTCGCTGAACTTTCCGACGCGCAGAAAAAAGCAACCGTAATTTTAGAGGATAAAATCGGCAAGGAATTTTCAGTGACGCTGCTGGATGGCGTCACCGGATCAGGCAAAACGGAGGTCTATTTCGATGCCATTGCCAAGGCGCTGGCAAATGAATCCCAGATTCTCGTGCTGCTTCCTGAAATCGCCCTCTCTGTACAATGGCTGGAACGGTTCGAGAGGCGATTTGGGTTTACGCCAGCGGTGTGGCATTCGGAGATTACTCCCGTCAAAAAACGTGAAGCGTGGAAGGCGATAGCGCGCGGTGAGGCAAAAGTCGTCGTCGGCGCACGATCGGCCTTGTTCCTGCCATACCGCAATCTGGCGCTGATGATTGTGGATGAGGAACATGACCAGTCTTACAAACAGGAAGACGGTACGATTTACCACGCGCGCGACATGACGGTGGCCCGCGGAATGTTTGAAAAACTGCCGATCATTCTCGTTTCCGCCACGCCGTCGCTGGAAAGTTATCATAATGCGAAGACCGGCAAATATGCGGAAGTGTCGCTGCCGGCACGACATGGCGGCGCGGTGATGCCAGACGTTGAAATGATAGACATGCGGCAGTCCCCCGTTTCCGCCAACACGTTCATTTCACCGATATTGCGCACAGCGCTGGCGGAAACTATCGCACAAGGTCATCAGGCGATGCTGTTCCTCAATCGCCGCGGCTACGCGCCGCTGATGCTGTGCCGTCGCTGCGCCCACCGGTTTGAATGCCCGCAATGCTCAAGTTGGATGGTGATGCATAAAAAAAGGGGGCAGAATTCAGGATTACGGATTCAGGAAGAAAAAGATTTGTTTTCCCCGAAGCCTGAATCCCGAATTCCGAATTCTTATCTCGCTTGTCATTATTGTAATTACCGGATGCCGGAACCAAGAATCTGCCCGGCCTGCGGGGCGAAAGACCAGTTCGCCGCCTGCGGGCCGGGAGTGGAGCGCGTCAGCGAGGAAGTGGCGACGTTCCTGCCGAAGGCACGCGTGGCCGTCATGGCCAGCGACAGTATGGACGGCATCAAGGACATGAAAAACATCATCAGCAGCATGGCAGAGAGGCGCATTGATCTTCTTATCGGCACGCAGATGATCGCCAAGGGGCATCATTTTGCCGGGCTTTCTGTGGTAGGCGTGGTGGATGCGGATTTGGGACTTTCCGGTGGAGACCCCCGTGCCGCCGAGCGCACCTACCAGCTATTACATCAGTTATCAGGCCGAGCCGGGCGCGAGCAGGTGAAAGGCACGGTGTATCTGCAAAGCTTCATGCCGGAGCACCCGGTGATGCAGGCGCTGCTGTCGGGCGACCGCGAGACCTTCCTGCAAGCTGAGTTGCAGGCACGGAGGAATGCCGACATGCCGCCGTTTTCGCGGCTAGCATCCATCATTGTCGAGGGCGCAACAGAAGCAGATGTTATCAAAACCGCCAAAACCCTTGCTTCTTCTAGCATCCATCATCCGGCATCTAACATCTCCCTCTTAGGTCCCTCCCCCGCCCCGATCTACCGCCTGCGTGGCAAATACCGCTACCGGCTGCTGGCACGCGCTGGACGCAGCGTCAACCTGCCGGATTTCATGCGCGCACTGATAGATATGGTAAAGCCGCCCAAGTCGGTCAGGATGAAAATCGACATCGATCCGGTGCGGTTTTTGTAAAACCCCGCCGCATGGTGGTATCCGGTAGTGCATTTGACTGGCCCCCGTAACAAGTGTGGGGATAAAATTTCGGTTGCCTTTACGAGCAGGATTGCTAGTTTCGGCTCCCCTGACCTTGGAAAATCATTAAACCTATGAAAAGCTTCGGTATGAAACGTTTGGCTGGACGCTACGTCCGGGCGTTGTTCGATGTGGCAGAGTCCGCGCAAGCACTGGACATGGTAGAAAAAGATTTGCCAGCGCTCGGGCGGGCATTGTCTGCCAGTGAGGAATTCCGCCATTTCCTGGCCAATCCGCTGCTGACACGCGTGCAACAGGAACAGGTGATGGAAACAATGCTGGACAACATGAAGGCCGGAAAAATAACCCGGCAGTTCATTGCCATGCTGGCACGTCACCGGCGGCTTTCGGCATTGTCTGAGATTATCACACTTTTTGCCGAAGTGGCCGTGGCAGCACGCGGCGAGATGCAGGTGCAACTCATCACTGCCGTGCCGCCGGATAAACGGGATATCACGACCATCGGCGCGCGCCTGGGCAAGATCTATGGCAAAAAAGTCAATCTCGCCGTGTCGCAGAATGCTGACCTGCTCGGCGGCATCGTCATAAAAATCGGGAGTACGCAACTAGACGGTTCATTGGCGGGGAAGCTGGCAAGACTGAATCAAACCCTGCGAGCCGCTTAGCGGCTGCGCAGGGTCGAATCAACATGACCCCGTGCAGCACCTTTGGCGCTCACAGGGTGTATACTAAGGAGCATCCATGGATATAAGGCCTTCGGAAATTTCAGACATCCTGAAAAAACAGATCATGGAGTTTGACGCCGGTGCGGATCTTTCCGAAACTGGCCAGGTTGTCTCGGTCGGCGACGGCATTGCCACCATTTACGGCCTTGAAAATATTCAAGCCGGTGAAATGGTCGAATTCGACGACGGTATGAAGGGTATGGCGCTCAACCTTGCTTCCGACCATGTCGGCGTCGTGATGTTCGGCGACGACCGCGCGGTGAAGGAAGGCGATACGGTGAAGCGCACCGGTACCATCATGGATTGCCCGGTGGGCAAGGGTTTGCTTGGGCGCGTGGTCGACGGACTCGGCAATCCGATTGACGGTAAGGGGCAGCTGAAGAATGTCTCGCGCGGGCGTGTTGAAGTCAAAGCGCCCGGTATCATTGCCCGCAAATCGGTGCATGAGCCGATGTCCACCGGCATCAAGGCCATCGACGCGCTGATCCCCATCGGCCGCGGCCAGCGCGAGCTGATTATCGGCGACCGCCAGACCGGCAAAACCACGCTGGCCATCGATACCATCTTAAACCAGAAACAAATCAACGCCGGAAGTGACGAGAAAAAAAAGCTCTACTGCATTTATGTTGCTATCGGTCAGAAGCGCTCAACGGTGGCGCAGGTGGTCAAACGGCTCGAAGAATCCGGCGCACTGCAATATACGATTATCGTCGCCGCCACCGCCTCGGAGCCGGCGCCGCTGCAATTCCTGGCGCCCTACACCGGCTGCGCCATGGGTGAATTCTTCCGCGACAACGGTATGCACGCGCTCATCATCTATGATGATTTGTCGAAGCAGGCCGTCGCTTATCGTCAGATGTCACTGCTGCTCCGCCGCCCGCCCGGGCGCGAAGCCTATCCCGGCGACGTGTTCTACATCCATTCGCGCCTGCTGGAGCGCGCCGCCAAGATGTCGGATGAAAAAGGCGCGGGGTCGCTCACGGCGTTGCCCATCATCGAAACCCAGGCCGGTGACGTTTCAGCCTATATTCCGACCAACGTGATTTCGATCACCGACGGGCAGATATTTCTGGAGACTGACCTGTTCTACAAAGGCGTACGCCCGGCGGTAAACGTCGGGCTTTCGGTATCGCGCGTCGGCAGCGCGGCGCAGATTAAAGCCATGAAACAAGTGGCCGGGACGATTAAGCTGGAGCTGGCGCAATACCGCGAAATGGAAGCCTTCGCCCAGTTCGGCAGCGACCTCGATCCTTCGACGCAGAAGTTGCTGGCGCGCGGTCAGCGGCTGACTGAGCTTTTGAAGCAGCCTCAATATTCGCCGCTTTCTACATCCGAGGAAGTCTGCGTGATTTATGCAGGCGTAAAGGGTTATCTCGATAAAATCGATGCCAGGAAAATCAGCGAGTTCGAAAAAACCCTGCTTCAGGATTTGAGAAGCGTCCACAAGGACATCCTCTCCGCCGTCGAAAAAGAACAAAAGCTCGACGACGCGACGGAAGCAAAGTTGAAAACGCTGATAGAGGGATTGGTCAAGAGGTTTGGATAAGCACGCATGCCCTTACTCAAAGACCTCAAAAACCGCGTCGTTTTTTTCTTGTCATTTCCCCGCAAGCGGGAGGCCAGCAAAGCGCTGTGGATGTTCTGTGCCGCAGACGCGGTGCACTGGATCCTCGCTTGGGCGGGAATGACAAGAATGGGTGGAGCTTATGCCTAGCTTGAAAGATTTAAAAAATCGCATCAAGAGCGTCAAGTCGACGCAGAAGATCACCAAGGCGATGAAAATGGTGGCGGCGGCGAAGCTGCGTCGTGCGCGCGAAGCAGCGGAAAATGCGCGACCTTATGCGGAAGCGATGGAGCGCATGCTGGAAAATCTGGCGGCTTCCCGACGAACGGTAGCACTGAAGAACCCAGGAACTGAAGAAAAAAAAGAATATTCTTTTAATTCCACAGTTCCACAATTCAACGGTTCTGCAATTCCTCTCCTCAGTGGCATCGGCGAAGGCAAAACGCATCTTATCGTCGTCGCCGCGTCCGACCGGGGATTATGCGGCGCGTTTAATACCTCGATCGTGCGCGCCGTGCGTCGTAAAATCCACGAATTGCAAACAGAAGGAAAAACCGTGAAGCTGCTCTGTGTCGGCCGCAAGGGCTATGAGCAATTGCACCATGAATTCAAATCACTCATCATCGGAAGGCTGGAAATCAAGACGAAAAAACTGGGCTATGCCGATGCTGAAACAGTGGCCAAAGACGTTATGCAGCGCTTCGACGCGGAAGAATTCGACGTGGCATATATCGTTTATAATACGTTCAGGTCGGTCATCGCGCAGGTGGTAACGTGGCAACGTCTCGTTCCACTTGCAGTGAGCGGCGGTCAACAGTCAGCGGTCAACTCCCCATATGAAGCCGAACCCTCCGAGGAAGAACTTCTCGCCAAGCTGCTTCCGAAAAACCTCGCCATGCGGACTTACCGAGCGCTGCTGGAAAATGCGGCCTCCGAGCAGGGCGCACGCATGACGGCGATGGATAACGCCACGCGCAACGCTGGTGACATGATAAAAAAGCTCAACCTTAAATACAACCGCACCCGCCAGGCGGCGATTACTAAAGAGCTGATTGAAATTATCAGCGGTGCAGAGGCGGTATGACAATCCACGCATAACCCGTTTTGGCTGGCACGTTGCGGGGTCTGAGACACATACGGGCAGGAATAATAAAATTGGACTAAACATTATGAGCCTCATTCCCTTCGACGACCGCGACGGCTACCTTTGGATGGATGGCGATATCATCCCGTGGCGCGATGCCAAAATCCATGTGCTAACGCATGGGCTGCATTACGCCTCCTGCGTGTTTGAGGGCGAGCGGGCATATGGCGGCAAGGTATTCAAGCTGCACGAACATAGTCAACGTCTGCTGAAATCGGCAGAATTACTGGGCTTTACGATTCCATATGCGCGGGAAGAAATCGAAAAGGCGACGCTCAAAATTCTGGCCAAGCAGAACATCAAGGACGGCTATATCCGCCCAGTAGCCTGGCGCGGCAGCGAAATGATGGCGGTGTCAGCGCAAAAAACAAGAATCCATGTTGCCATCGCATGCTGGGAATGGCCGAGTTATTTCAGCCAAGAAGCGCGCGCGCGCGGCCTGCGCCTCCATCTGTCGAAATGGGTGCGCCCGGCGCCCAACATGGCGCCGACCGCCAGCAAGGCCGCCGGGTTATACATGATCTGCACACTGTCCAAACATGCCGCCGAAGACGCCGGGTTCGACGATGCGCTGATGCTCGATTACCGAGGGCTGATTGCCGAAGCGACCGGTGCCAATATGTTCTTCGTTTTGGGCGGTGCGTTGCATACGCCGACTCCTGACTGCTTTCTGGACGGTATCACGCGCCGCACCGTCATGGAGCTGGCGAAAGAACGTGGCATTGAAGTCGTCGAGCGGCACATTGGACCAGAAGAATTGGAAAATGTCACCGAGGTGTTCCTGGCCGGCACCGCCGCCGAGGTTACGCCCGTTAGCCAGATCGGCGAACGGTCATTCAATGTCGGCCGCCTGACGCAAACCCTGATGGAAGCCTACGGCGCACGGGTGACACAGCCGGACTAGGCCGTGCGGACATTCATTGAAGCCATAGATAGATAATTGACATACGTGTACAAATAAAAAATGCTCTAGTACTGCCAATAAACACTGCCCGAAGCACGACAGGTAATTTACAAGCTACCAATTAGCCGCAGAAATGATGTTATAGATATAATCCATGATCGATGACCTATGATTCTCCTCGTCGTTGCTGCCGCCATCATCAACCCGCACAATGAAATCCTTCTGGCGCAGCGGCCTAAAGGAAAGCGGCTGGCAGGCAAGTGGGAATTTCCCGGCGGCAAGGTGGAAGCGGATGAATCGCCGGAAGCGGCGCTTATCCGCGAATTACATGAGGAACTAGGGATTGTTGTCGGCGTGGATGCGCTGGAACCGTTCTGGTTTTTGTCGCATGATTACGCGACGGAATTTGGTTTTCATCTCCTGATGCCGGTGTATCTCTGCCGCAAGTGGCAGGGAACGCCTGAGGCGAAAGAACACGCGGCGCTCTGCTGGAGACATGCAAGCGAAATGCACGCGCTGGATATGATCGAAGCGGATGAGGCGTTGGTGGAGCGATTGAAATAGCAAAATGTCCACTGACCGTTTGCTATTCTGGATCCCGTGCTCATATTTCTACTGAAATACTCCATGGGATGACGGGATCCTAGGAAATATGGGAACAGTTGGTTTCGGAAGCACAATTTAAGCGCCACTATCATCCCCTGCTATAGATCGTTTCTGGGTATCTTTACATTTTTTTATCATTGCACTAATGGTCTCCTGCAGTCCGGTTTTGTTCAGGAAGCCATTGACATCCGGTGACGCGTCATCAGGCAAAAATTCTTTATATAACTTGTAAGACTGGTGGCGTTTTTCTTCATTCTCCCAGTTGAAGTCAAAGTGAGCATCTACCTGAGCGCTGATATTTTTCTGTTTCGCCAATTCCCGTAAATAACCGCCTCTGCGTTGCGTGTAATCGTTCAACAACCTATATTGCGCTGGACTCCGCAGATAATCTAGGTATTCATTAAACGCAGCTTGCGCTTCTGCGCTGGCAGCAGTGTTACCCTTCGCATAATTCTGATAAAAATGTACTCCGAGAATTTGTCCGGTGCTACTATAGGGCATCGTGTAACCTGCCGTTGCGATAGTGTTGCCTTCTGGGTCTTTGATTGCACACACATGCAGTTGCCCCTTTCGTACTTCGCGTAAATGTCCAGCGACACAGTTGTCCTGGTTCTCAGGCTTAGCAATGTCCATAACTTCGGCGGCGCTTTTCAAGGGGCACACAACAAAATCTTTCGCAATGCCATGTGCTCCTGTGTAATTTCCTGTGACGGTAGGCCATGCCTTATCGGTGTATTCTGCTTCAAAGAGTTCTGCATTGATGTTGGGTACATGACGTTGCCATTTAGCAATAACATCATGAATTTTACTAGGCGATGTCGCCATTTTGTCAAACACGGTATTATAAAGGGGAATAGATTCCACATCTTTATCTAACAGCTTTAATATCGAACCGATACGTACGCGCTTGGCGCGCGCTTGCGCCATGACTTCCGGAATAATGACAGCCCTGCGGAAAGAATTGATGAAATCCTGTATTTCGTGGGCAAAACCATCTGGGTTAATATGCATCAACTCCATATTTTTGATGATTCCAGGCGGAACATCGGTCATTTTCTTGAGCGCATCAATGGGAGCAACACCGAATTGTTCCATTGCATTACAGTAAGGAATGGCCTTGATAAGGGCTACAAATGCTTTCTGATCCCTTCCGTAAAAAGGGATGCGGTTTATATCTATGGCTGCCAATGCTGAAAGCGTTGGCAGGGCTTCTAGCAAGGGTGTGTGCTTGCTGGTTTCCTTGGCACCCTGCAATCTGTCGAGTAAAGGAACAGTGATGCCAAAAGCCTCTGCCAGCATTTGTTTTTCATTTTCTACTGTTTCTTTTTTCTCTAAAGCCTCTCTGACTGGCGCTAGTTCAGGTTTGGTCATCAAAGCTGCAGCAAGCGCCGGATAGCGCGTTACTCTGCTTTTCCACCACTCTTCGCCCTCCAGCCCATGCTCCGTGATAAATCCACGACACAATTCAATTGTTTCTTGCGAAGAAATTGACGAACACAATTCCGTTGCCTTCAGGCGATGTAATGGTTCCGCAGTCGTGTCTTTACTTAATCTTTTCAGACCCTGGGTAATAAGATGTCCATTTGTAAGCCCGCGCAGACCGATCTCATTTGCTGCTTCCGCTAATGTAAATAATATTTCCGGGGTGATATCTTCTTGCAGGGCAGGATCATCAATCTCATGCCCGAATACCTGTCCTAGCAATAGAAGAGTCTCTTGACTTACAGCCAATTCTGGATCCGAATCACCGATCATCTCATCTATCAATGTGTCGAATGACTTTCGCCAGGTTTCTTTTGTCGGGCCGGTTTCTTTTTGCCGCTTATAGCGTTCTACTACATCATTACATTTTTGCTGGCATCTAGCCCACATGTCCTCTCCAGTCAGCATGCTCTGCCTTTCGAGAAGCCGCATTCTAGCGTCTATTCTAGCGTCTATATCTTGCTCGGACAGTTCGCCCGCATGATAATGGGCTATCAATCCAGTTCTTTGTTCTACGGATGCCACAGGGTTATTAACCAATTGCTCAAAACGTTTTTCCCATTCTAATGCTGCCGGTGTGACACCGCTTTCATGTCCATCCTCGTCATAGACGCGTGCGTGCAAAGATTGTTCTACGATAAAAAAACGATCTTTGAACGAAAGCTGTGGGTCGGCTAGTAGCCTCTCAGCAATAGGGTCAGCTTTTTGAGAAAAATACCTGACTTTATTTTTAGGTAATTAGGGCGTTTCGTAACCAAAATAGAGCCGCAGGAAGATTTTGAAGAGATTGTCCCTGCGGTGGTTGAACCTGAACTCGACTTCCTTAAGATACATGGGAAAATGGTATTTGGAAACCCCTCTGTAATTATAGAGGATATGCT
>JAGWIM010000146.1 GCA_028873525.1 Pseudomonadota bacterium | reverse complement strand
ATCATGTCCTTCATTTCGCCCACTGGCCGCCATAGCGTGGCTGTTTGCTCATATATCGGCATCAACCAGATATGATGGATGATGTATCCCGCGGCGAGCAGAAAGACAAACACAGGCAAGACCGAGCACATCAGCTTGCCGAGGCCGTTTTTAACAGGGCAGCAGTTCGTATTATTGTCCATGGGGTTTCTCCTTTGAGGGTTGAACTTTCTTCTGGAACATTCCTAACATTCGTTGCGTGACAATAAATCCGCCGAAAATATTGATGCTGGCAATCGCCACCGCGATGAACCCGGCGATATGCGAGAAGCCGTGGCCTTCCGGTCCCAATGCAATAATCGCGCCGACGATGATAATGCCGGAGATGGCGTTGGTGACGCTCATCAGCGGCGTGTGCAGCGCGGGCGTGACGCGCCACACCACGTAATAGCCGACGAAGCAGGCCAGTACGAACACGGTCAACCCGAAGATGAACGGATCCACGCCGCCGCCCTGCTGCAGATGGGTCACGTCCTGTGCCAAATCCGCCGCCTGCTGTGCCAACGCTTCGGCTTTCTGGTGGATGGCAGTATTGTCGAGCATATGTAATCCTTTTGATAATCCTGCGAATCGCGCCAGCGATTATGCAGTATCTCGTGAAATCCTGCGGCACGCCGAAGGCGTGCGCGCAGGATTTAAACAAATCCCTTATGCACCGTCGCACCATCCCTCGTCAGCAGCGTGCCTTGCACCAGTTCATCATCCCATTTGGTCTCCGGCAGCAGCAATGTCGAGACGAAATTACACAGGTTACGCGCGTAAAGCTGGCTGGCGTCAATGGCGACGCGCCCCGGCAGATTGCTGTAGCCAATCAACGTCACGCCATGCTTCACCACCATTTTATCGAGTTCGGTCAGCGGGCAGTTTCCGCCCGATGCCGCCGCCAGATCGACAATCACCGAACCCGGCTTCATATCCTCCACCATTGCCTCGGTAATCAGCACCGGCGCTCTCTTGCCGGGGATCAGCGCCGTGGTGATGACCATGTCCTGTTTCTTGATGGTATGGTGAATCAGCTCTGATTGCTTGCGTTTATAATCCTCGCTCATTTCTTTGGCGTAGCCGCCCGCCGCTTCACCGGATTCTTCGGCTGCGACTTCGATGAACTTCGCGCCCAGACTCTCGGCCTGTTCTTTCACCGCCGGGCGCACGTCGAACGCCGACACCACCGCGCCCAGGCGCCTGGCGGTGGCGATGGCCTGCAACCCGGCAACGCCTGCACCCAGCACCAGCGCCTTGGCCGGAGCGACGGTGCCCGCCGCCGTCATCATCATCGGGACGACTTTGCCGAACGCTGCCGCTGCCTCGATAACGGCGCGGTAACCGGCAAGGTTGGCCTGCGATGACAGCACGTCCATCCCCTGCGCGCGCGAGATGCGCGGCAGCAGTTCGAGCGCAAAGGCGGAGAGTTTCTTGAGGTTGCAGGCGGCCAGCAAATCGCGTCGGGCGTAAGGTTCCAGCATGCCAACAAGTTTCGCGCCCTCCGGCATGATCATTAGTTCGCTTTTCTCCGGCGGCAGGACTTTGAGGATGATGCTCGCGTCAGAAAGCGCCGCGGCGGCATCGGAAACAATCGTTGCGCCTGCCGCTTCATAGTCCTCATCAAGAATGGCCGCGCCCGCGCCGCCGCCGGTTTCAACGGTGACGTTCGCGCCGAGCCTGGCGTATTTCTTCACGGCGTCCGGTGTTGCAGCGACGCGCAACTCCCCAGCCTTCCGTTCGCGCAATACGGCAATCTTCATCGGCGTTGCACCTTCCTGTACGGAAAGGTATTTCTAGCCGATTTTGCCGGGAGGCGCAAAGCAAAAGAACTAAAAGCGATGAGAAATATCGTCAAAAAAAGAAATCGTCGATTTTAGATTCCCGCCTACGCGGGAATGACAAGAGTCTCCCGGCTCTCACGGATTTTCCTCCTGCTCGTTATGCAGTATGACAGGCTGGGCTTTTTCTTCGTTCGTCGGGAATAATTCCTGTATCGCCGCAGCATTATCCGGCGTCATGGATTCGTGCGCGTGCCACCTGCCGGAGTGAGTCATGTCATCTTCCGGCGTGACGGGCAGAGTCAATGTCCCGGCCTGCGTCGGTCCCGCCGCGCCTTTGGCAATGGTGA
>JAGWIM010000145.1 GCA_028873525.1 Pseudomonadota bacterium | reverse complement strand
AATATGCTTGTATTAAAAAACTATTATCAATGCCCAATCAACAGGTATTTTGTATCAGGCTCAGAAAGTAAACGACTGTGGCCGCTCAAATCCGGGCAAAAGCGCCGCCGCCGCGTCAAAATGCTCGCGGTATTGCAGCGTATTCCCGATGCGCCGCACCAGCAGCACCCGGCCCAAGCCTGCCGGCATGTCGGGGCGGCACTCGATGTTTTTAACCGCCGCCAGTCGCCCGCCGACCGCAAGCTGCGCCTCCAGTGCCTCAGGAATAAAATCGACCGCCCCGCAGATAATAATGGCATCGTAGGGCGAGGAAGGGGCGAAACCTTCCGCCAGCGAGGAAACCTGTTTTATTTCAGCGTTGCGGATAGTAAGCCGCTTCAGGTGATCGTTCGCGGCGGCGACAAGAACGGCATCCGTTTCGGTGGCGACGACATGCCCGGCCAGTTTGGCGGCAACGGCGGCGCAGTACCCCTCCAGCGCGCCGACCACCAGCACGCGCGAGGACGGCGTGATTTCCGCCAGTTCCAGCAGCCGCGCGAAGGTCAGCGGCGCCATCAGGAAACGGCCAGCCGCAACTTCGAGGTCTTCGTCAATATACGCTGCACCGCGCACCCCCTCCGGCAGGAACGGCTCGCGCGGAATCCCCACCATCGCCTGCAGGATATGCAGGTCGAGGATGCGGTTGGTCAGCAGTTGGCCGAGGGCCATATGTTCACGTTGCGCGAGTGAGGTTGGCATATTTATCCTCTCATTTGTCATTCCCGCGAAAGCGGAAATCTAGTTAAAGCGCCGTAGGCGCGATATAGTCTATTGCGCCGCGGACGCGGCGCGCTGGATCCCCGCTTTCGCGGGGATGACAGTTCAGGCCGCCACCGAAAATGAAATATCGATTTTCTGCTCCCCTGAATCCGATGATAGCACGTTCGATGCCGAGAAGGCAGGTGTATCCGGTTTTGCGCCGATGTCCACCGCCAGCGTCTGCTCCATGATATAATTCTTATGTGTCTGCACCGCTTTAGTGATGGCTTCCGGCGCATCAATGTGCAGCCGGATGCGGTCGGAGACATTGAGGTTGGCGTCTTTCCTCGCCTGCTGCACCATCCGCACCACGTCGCGCGCGATGCCCTCGGCCTCGAGTTCCGGCGTGATGGTGGTATCGAGAATGACCAACGCATCGTTGGTGCTTAATGCTTGGGCGCTATCTTTATATTCGGGTTTGGGTTCGAGAAAGATAGTAAATTCCTTTTCAGGAATAATTACTTCCCCACAAATTTCTATTCGTCCATTATCAAGCCTTTTCCACTCACCTTTTTTTGAGGCAGGAATGATTTGTTTCATTTTTTCGGGTAAGCGTTTGCCAAGGATAGGGTTGTTGATTTGTAATTTATAGGTAGCATAATCTTCTACCGATTCTCGACTAGATCCTGATTTTATATCTTTCACGTTGACTTCATCTTTAATGATATCATGCAAATAATTCCAATCTGATACTATTTCCTGGCCACCGCCTTTTACATATTTAAGTAGCATTGGATTATTGGTAAGCCGTAGATAGGAAAGAGGCTGCCTGACCCGAATATTTAGTTTGTTTCTAATCGCTAAAGCTGCAGTACAAATATTGCGGATAAAATCCATATGTTCAATAATTTCGTCATCGCGAGTAGCCTCTTGGCCGCGTGGCGATCCAGATTTTTCTTTAGATTGGATTGCTTCGCCTGCGGCTCGCAATGACGGGAATTCTGCCAAATGCACGCTCTCTCCTCCCGTCAGTCCCCTATATATTTCCTCCGTTGTCAGCGGCAGTAGCGGCGCGGCGGCGCGGCACATCACAGTGAGTACAGTATATAAAGTATCATAAGCAGCTTGCTTATCCGCATCGCGTTCATGTTTCCAGAACCGTTCCTTGTTGCGGCGGATGTACCAGTTATTGAGCGCCTCGAAGAACTGCGACACGGCATCGCAGGCACCGGTTGTGTCATAAGCATCGAGGGATTTTTCGATTTGTTCCACCGCCTGTTTGCATTTGGCGAGGATGTAACGGTCAAACAAGTTCTCAGCGGCCAGCGGCCAGCGGCCAGAATTATCTTCACTGACCGCTGACCGCTGATCGCTGGCAACTATTGAGTCCGCATTCGCATACAGACAAAAAAAGTTATAGGCGTTCCAGATCGGTTTGA
>JAGWIM010000144.1 GCA_028873525.1 Pseudomonadota bacterium | reverse complement strand
GTGCGCCTGTAGCTGCCCGGCGATTGTTCGACATAGACATACGGTTTGCCGTCCCACCAGATAACGGCCGAGGCGGGAATCTGGCCGTTCTGTGGTAGCGCAGTTTCGATGCCCGCCGCCTCGCGGGATTTTTCGCTCAAGGTAACGATGCCGTTTTTGGCGCGTAAGGGAGCATTGACAGGCTGGTCGTTCTCGGCGTCCATTTTTATTTCCCGCTGGCCTGCGCGTATGCCCCACACCAGCAGACCGCCGATGATAGACAATGCAAGAAGGAAAAATAACCGTCTCATGGCTTGCCCTTTCGCGGATCAGCCTGCGTCAGGCGACCCACATGTCCGCCGAACAACGGCTGCTCCAGCGCATATTCAAGCGCCGCCTTGGCTTTCAGCCATTGCACCTGCGTATTCAGCCGGGCGATGGCGGCGGTTTCGATTTCGGACTGCGCCAGCAGCATGGGCAATTTCGACACGGCGCTGTCATCGACCTGCGATGCTAATTGCTTGGCCTTGGCCTGCTGCGCTGCCAGTAATTGATCGGCGGTCTTGAGCGTGCTGAAGGCCGCTTTATAGCCAGCCCACGCCCGTTCTATGCTGCCGATGATTTTGGCTTGCAGCGCATTGAATCGTTCGGCGGCTTCTTTGCGCCGGGCTACCGCCTCGGCAATCGGGCCTTCATTGTCATTGAAAATGGGAAGCGTCATCGAAATCCCGATGGTGTAGATGTCGCCGCTTTTACTTGTCGAATAAGCCGGGCCGATGTCGATGTCGGGAATGCGTTTGGCCAGTTCCAGTTTCAACGCCGCATGGGCGGCGACGTACTCGGCCAGCGCCGCCTTTAGCTGAACATTATTTCGCAGCGCCTCGGCGTATGAGCGGCTGGCAAGCGCATCGTTTTTGTCCTCTGCGGTAATATCGTCCCACGCAATGCGGACATGTTTCACCGCGCTAACCGGCACGCCAAGGGCGGAGGCAAGATTCACCTCGGCTTCCACCTGTCGCTGCTCGGCGTTCTTTTCGGAAAGCAATGTTTGCTGGTAGGCCACCAGCGTCTGGCTGGCATTGAGGCTCAAGGATTGTCCCGCTGCGCTTCTCTGCTCGAAAATATCCACTACCGGCTTTTGCAATGCCTCCTGTTTGCGATAGAGGGCAACGGATTCCATTGCGGCATAATCATTGATGAGTGCATTGGCCAGCCGGTTCCTCACCGTCCATGCAGTAGCGATGATGTTATATCCTGCCGCCTTGGAACGATCCTGCGTCCCCTCCACGCGCAACTGCCTTTTATCTGCCGTCTCAATGGGAATGCTGAAATTAAACGGGATAAGCAAGGGATAGGGCTGAGTCTTGTCATAGCCGATGCCAGGCCCGCCGGAAGGGTTGGGTATCTGCCCGGCGGTAATCTCCCCCGCCTTCGCCACTTGCCACTGCGCCCGCGCCACATCGAGGTCGGGGTGGTAATAAAATGCGGCCAGATTCAGCTGATTAAAACTCCAGCGGCGCGGCGGCCATGTCTTTACCGGTGCTTGCGTATTCCCTTCGATGAACATTCGCAATGCAGGATCGTCCAGGTTACGGGCGGCGAATTGACCGGACGAGCGCAGTTCGTCATGAGTAGGAGGTTCCGGCAGGGCGCAGCCAACCAGCAACAAAGTTAACAGAGAAGAAGCGAGACCATAATATTTTTTCATTTAGCATCCGTAGCATAGAGGACGGTATTATAAGGCTATGATGTTAAAAAAGTCTGAAATAATTGCAGCAATTTAAGTGAATGTATTAATTTTCCTCATTTCCTTGTTCCACTCAGCAAAAATTCGATTATATAACGCGTGTTACTGCGCCACATCCCACCCGCCGCCTAGGGACTGGATCAGGGCGACGCTGGCATCGAAGCGGCTGCGGCGCACATCGAGCAGCATCACTTCATCGTTGAGCCTTGCCGTTTGCGCGGCCAGCAGGCCGCGGTACGAACCGACACCGCTTGCATATTGCTGCTGCGCCAGTTGTTCGGCGGTACGTGCATCGACAACCGATGCCTCCTGCGTCTTGCGTTGATCAGCGAGGATGCGCATGGCGGCAAGATTGTCCTCCACCTCGCGCAACGCGTTCAGCACGGTCTGGCGGTACAGGGCGGCGTTCTTATCATACGCGGCGCGTGCCTGATCGACGCGGGCCTGCCGC
>JAGWIM010000143.1 GCA_028873525.1 Pseudomonadota bacterium | reverse complement strand
GGTGGCGGCGGCGGGGGTGGTGGAGGCGGCGGTGGCGGCGCTATCCCGGATCCACCGGGTTGCGGCGGCATGGGTATTAACGTTGGTTCCGGCGTGACGATGGTGCCCAGGGGAGGCGCAACCGGCGTCGTACCGGGCGTCGTACCGGACGGCGTTGGTTTGCCTGCGAACAATGTGTACAGCACGAGGCCGCCGACCAGCAGCATGATGGAGCCAAAAACAATGATCTTACCCGAGCCGCTGGAAACCGTCGGCCCGCCATGGCTCATCGACAGCTCTTCTTCCTCCGGTTCTTCATGGCCGGCGTCGCTTTCGAGCGGCGGGAATTTTTTTTCCGGCGGCGGCGAAGCAGTGTCTTCGGGCGGGATGTTGTCGTCGTTATCCATCGTTATCTTGTACCAAGCGTTTCGTTATATATCTGCACGTTGCCGCCGGTATTTTCGAGCAGCCATTCCGGCGCCACCTTGTTTATCACCATGGTGTCATTCCGAACGATGTAGCTGACCGCGCGCTTGTTTCCGGACTTATCCACGGCATACACACCCGGCAGCGGCTGATTCTTGCGGTACTGCATGAAGGTGTCCCTGCCGTTATCGTAAACCTGCAACGGCGCCAGCGCATCCTTGCCGGTATAGGTGTAATTCGTGTTGAAAGCATGTGGCGGGGAGGCGTTCGGCGGCGGCGCGTAGATTCGCGGTGGCGGCGGCGCGCTGGCCATGGGCGGCGGCGCGTAGGCCGGCTGGCGGGTGTCCGGATAAATGAATTTGGCGACGTAAATATTGCCGCCCCCGTCGGCGGCAACCGATTTGAGATCGAACTGGTAAGAATGGCGGTTGGTGATAACGGTCATGTTGGTGGTGACGCCGTCTTCCATCGGGCGGATGAACAGCCGGTTGCCGGAGGGAATGATTTGCCACAGGCTGCGGTCGCCGACCGAAATGGTCTGGATTTCCTCGCCCTCGCCGAACACGATGTTGGTCTGGTAGCCGTATTTGGTGATGATGGTGTAGACGTCTTCGTCGCTGTATTGCACCAGCTTGATGCGGTAATCGCTGGGGGGAACCGGATCCGTGCCGTCGGCCAGGACGATGCCGGGCAACGCAGAGAGCAGCAGGGAGGTGATCGCGAGCAGCTTTTTCATTTTGCCAGTGTCTCCTCATCCAGGCGGTATCCGATGATCCTGAAACCGAGGGGGTTGATGTAACGCTCTTCGGTGGTCAGGTTCATCTTGATGTACTGAAACTCGATGGTGGCGATCATATGCTGCTGTGTGTATCCGGAATTATCACTTTTTTCCTCAATAAGCAAACGCACCTGCGCCAGTTGCGGTTTGAGGTAGGTAATGGATTCAAATTTGACGCTGCGTGTGCCGGTACTGCCGAGGCGCGCGGCGTTACTCTGGGGGTTATTGGGGTTGGCCTGGGCGACGAAAGCGGGATAGACGGTGCCGCTTTCCGACATGACGCGCACGAGGTTATAGTTATAGGCGAGGTCGCTGATGTGATAGCTTTCGCGCGCGCGGACATACTGCACGATGAAAAAATTATTAATCGCTTCGCTGGCGGTCAGATCCTTGACGGTGGTCGGGTCGACCACCTGGGTGATGCCGCTTCTCTGATCAACCTGAATGACAAACGGCTCGACGGTTTTCAGCGGCGCCAACTGCGAGATGACGACGACGGTCACCAGCGTGCATACCAGCGACAGCAGGGTCACCGCCGTCAACAGCTTGCGCTGCACCAGCACCCGCTGGTAACGGTCATTATACCAATTGTGATCCGTGATCGGTTCTCGTGTGGTGCTCATACGCCTACGCTGGCACTGTAGGAACTATTTATAAACATTTAGTTAACAAGGGCAGCGGTTACTTGATGGGACGCTGGTAACGCAGCGTTTCCATCTGCTCCCTGGCCTGGCCGGCGAACGAACGGATGGCGTCGCGGGCGGCGGCGAAATTGCGGCGGCTATCCCGGTTGCCGTCTGCCCCTCTGCCGCCGCCGAAAAAGCCACGCACTTTTTGGTTGATCTCCCCGAAGCTGGCATTGCCCCAGCCGCCGCCGATGACCGGCACCTGCGCCGGGCCGACGAGATCATGCGCGATGTTGGGCGACTTGTGCAGCAGGGAGAGGAACGCATAGCCGACCAGGCAGAGGGCGAGCAAATGGTAGACGACGTAA
>JAGWIM010000006.1 GCA_028873525.1 Pseudomonadota bacterium | reverse complement strand
TCCGACCCATTATTCCAGGGACTTACCCGCCCGACGATGATTCTGGGCGTCAGCTACATGTATTTCGTCATCAACGCCGTCGTCTGCATGATCACGTTCATCAACATGCAGAGCTTCATGGTGTTGTTTATCGTCGCCCCGACGGTGCATCTGATCGGTTATCTGATCTGCCCCAAGGAGCCGCGCGCCATCGAGCTTTTCCTGGTCCGGATGAAAAAAGGACTTAAATGCGTCAACCGCAATTATCATGGGCATACCAATTCTTATGATCCGTACTAGGCAGGACTTATGAACCTTAAAACCCTGCAACGCCGCAAGACAAAGAAAGCCGCTTATGCGCGGCTGGAAGTGCCGACATCCACTTTCATTCCCTACCAATATCACTGGGACAAAGAAACCATCATCACGAAGAAAAAAGAATTCCTGCAAACCATAAAGCTGGATGGTTTCTCGTTTGAAACCGCCGACGACGAAGACGTCGACATGAAAAAAATGGTGCGCAATTCGCTGTTAAAAAGCATGGCTGACGGCACTTTCGCCGTCTGGTTCCATGTCATTCGCCGCCGCCAGAGCGCCTATCCCGGCGGCAAGCAACCGCCCGGATTCGCGGCCCATGTAGATAAGTTGTGGCATCAAAAGCATCATTCAAAAGATTCTTACATCAATGAACTCTATATCACCGTCGTGCGCAAAGCTGACACCAAGGGTGCCGCGAAGGTGCATCATTTTTTGAAAAAAGCTTCCGAGGCCGGCAGCAGATCGGCAAAGTCCGACGCGCTGCGCGATACGCAGAAAGAACTGGCGGAAGCCGTCAGCCGCCTGTGCGCTACGCTCAAAGATTACGGTGCGCGCATACTGACTACTTACGAGAATGAACACGGCACATTTTCCGAGCCGATGGAATTCCTGGCCAAGCTGGTCAATTGCGGTTTCTCGCAGCCGATGCGCCTGACCGCCACCAACCTGGCGCATGCGCTGCCCATCCAGCGGCTGTATTTCGGCGACCGCGCCATCGAGGTATCTGGTGCGCCGCGTAAGCGTTTCGCCGGTCTCATCAGCATCAAGGAATACGCGCCGGCCACCGCCGCCGGCCTGCTCGACGGTTTCCTGCAACTGCCGTTCGAGTTCATTATTTCGCAATCCTTCACCTTTCATAACCGTAGCGTCAAAATCAGCCGTATGCAGTTGCAGCAGCGCCGGATGATGGCGGCCGAGGATGCGGCGATTTCGCAGATCGCCGAGATTTCCGACGCGCTCGACATGGCAATGTCAGGCCACGTCGCTTTCGGCCCCCATCACCTGACAGTGATGTGTTACGAGGAAACCCTGCCTGAGTTGGAAAAGGTGCTTTCGCTGGCGATTGCCGAGCTGGTCAATCTCGGCATCAATCCGGTGCGCGAAAAATTCATTATGGAGCCGGCTTATTGGGCACAGCTTCCCGCTAATTTCGACTATATCGCGCGCGGCTCCGACATCAGTACGATGAACCTGGCCGGATTTGCCTCCCTGCATAATTATCCCACCGGACGCATTGACGGCAACCACTGGGGCGACGCGGTGACGGTATTCGATACCTCGTCGGGCACACCGTATTTTTTCAATTTCCACGCCCGCGACGTCGGCCACACCACTATTATCGGCCCAACCGGCGCCGGCAAGACCGTGCTGCTCAACTTCCTGTGCGCACAGGCGCAGAAATTCAATTGCCGCACCTTCTTTTTCGACAAGGACCGCGGCGCCGAGATTTTCGTGCGCGCCATCGGCGGAAAATACACGGTCATTGAGCCGGGTAAAACCTGCCGCTTCAACCCGCTGCAACTGCCCGACACGCCTGAGAACCGCACGTTTCTCGCCGAATGGCTGCATACGATGGTCACCGTCAACGACGAGCCATTTTCCGCCGAGGACATGGACCGCGTGGGCGAGGCGGTGGCCGGCAATTACAAACTGGACAAGAAAGATCGCATCCTGCGCAATATCGCGCCGTTTCTCGGCCTCGAAGGGCCGGGCACGCTGGCCGGCCGGATCAGGATGTGGCATAGCGGCGGCCCCTATGCCGGGCTGTTCGACAACGAGACCGACGTCGTCGATTTCAGCCACGGCAGCGCTTTCGGCTTTGAGATGGGAGAGGTACTGAAAGAGCGCGTCAGCCTCGAACCGACGCTGCTTTACCTGTTCCACCGCATTTCCCTCTCGCTCGATGGTACGCCGACCATCATCGTCCTCGACGAAGCCTGGGCGCTGATCGACAACAAGATATTTTCCGGACGCATCCGCGACTGGCTGAAGACGCTGCGCAAGCTCAACGGCATGGTGGTGTTCGCCACGCAGAGCGTCGAAGACGCCACCAACAGCGCCATTTCCGAAACGCTCATCCAGCAGACAGCGACGCAGATTTTCCTGCCCAACCCGAAAGCCACCGATGCCTACAAAAAAGCCTTCATGGTCAGTGACCGCGAATTCAACCTGCTCAAGACGACCGACCCCGGCAGCCGCTATTTCCTCGTCAAGCAGAGCAAGGACGTGGTAGTGGCGCGCATCGATCTGTCGGGCATGGACGACGTCATCAACGTGCTGTCAGCGCGCGCCGAGACAGTGGCCATTCTCGACGAAGTACGCAGCCGCGTCGGCGATGAACCGGAAGCCTGGATGGCGCCGTTCCAGGAGGCCGTAAAAGCGGAAAGGGAAAAATTTGCTGCGAAAGACAAGAAATAATTTTTATTTCCCCCCTGAGGAGAAGCGGGCGGAAGTAAATCCTGAAAGGACGCGGCGTGGTCCGTGGGGGGCGCGCTCGAAAGTTTTTTTTGCGATTATTTTCCTTGTCCTTTCTACCTTGTTGCCGCCACCGGCGTTCGCCTATAGTTTTACGAGTCCCACCACCATTGGCAGCGACGGAACGGTGTGCCCGGGCAGTGGCCTGACGGTACGCATGGTGTCGTGCATTAAGGAGACTGTTCTCTACGCCATCGGCAATGACGGCAGCGATGGCGGTCCTGTGGGGTTTCTTCTGCCTTTTTCGAATTACCTGGCGGCGACCGATGCCGTCGCCTGCACGCTGGCGATAGCGTTATGGGGATTGCTTGTTGT
This sequence comes from Pseudomonadota bacterium, assembly GCA_028873525.1. Taxonomy (GTDB): domain Bacteria; phylum Pseudomonadota; class Alphaproteobacteria; order Rickettsiales; family SXRF01; genus JABDCD01. The sequence continues at coordinate 42,147 of JAGWIM010000006.1, read as the reverse complement.
TTCCGGCAAGCAACATGCGTTATCTCGCGACGGCTTCGTGCTGATGCTTAAAATAGGAGCTGTCGTTCTGGTAACCTCCAATTTCAGCGGCTGGTTCAACATGCTGCTTGATATCGAGGACAGCTTGCTTGGCGTGGTCAGCACCTACGCCGTCAATTTCAGCAATCTGGCAAACAACGGCGCCTGCCCGGCCAACGGCGGCGATCCTTCGCTTGCCATCTGGAACACCGTCGATTGCGCCATTCAGACGCTGATCGGCGGCATCTTCGATCCGACGACACTGATGCTGGGCGTCGGCGGCTTTTTCTTCGCCTGCCTGCTGTCGAGCGCGCTGGGCATGTTCATCGCGCTGCTGGGGGCGTATCTGATTGGATCGTTTCTCATGATTATCGCCCGCGCCTTGTATATATTCATCTCGGCCTATATCGGCATTGCCGTCATGTTCATCATGTTGCCGCTGATTCTTCCGATGATATTGTTTTCGGTCACCAAGCCGTATTTCGATAAATGGTTCCGGTTGACGCTGACGTTCATCGTGCAGCCGTTGTTCCTGTTTGCTTACCTGTCCATGCTGGTCGCCGCCTTCGATACCGTGATCTATACCGGCCCCAATTCCCTTTATCGCGCCATTGCCGGCAGCAACGTCGATTCGCCGGACTTCGAACTGGGAGGCTGGTTGCTCAACGACGGCGCCTATAGCGATGATGAGATTGGCGGTGTCGGCATCGAAATCAATCCGACGCAGGTGCAGAACATGCTGGGAATAGACGTGCCGGTGAATCAAGGCGCCCTCGGATCTGTAGGCGAGGTGGCGAATGCCCAGGCGCTGGACTGGCAGGACGGTATTTTTCACGCATTAGGCATTGGCGATAATGGCGTGTCCGACGCCCGATTTGTCGAGCCTAACCTGCCGACAACGGTGGTGGACTGGAGCTTTTTGGCGTCCATGGCCGGCGCGCCCGACACCACGACCTATGTTATAGGGGTGCTGCTGGCTCTCTTCATGGCGGTGGTCACCTGCTACATCCTGCTCCAGTTGCTTGATTTTATCCCCTATATCGGCGCCGGCATCGCCGGCATTCCCGTCGGCATGCCGGTCTTCGGCGTATCCAATGCCGGCGGGGTGAACATGTCGCCGCCCGGCGGCGGTATGCTCGATCAGCTGAAAGGCAAGCTTGCCAAGAATTTTTCCGATGCCTTCAGGCCAAAAGCCAAGCCTGCGGGAGGTAACTGACCATGAAGCATGGGCGCATCCTGATGATATTCCTTGTGATGCTGGCCTGCCTCGGCCTGCCGCCGGAAGCGCACGCCCAGTTGACGCTGGCCACCTGCGCACCCGGCCATCAGCCGTGGGAATACACCGCCATCGTCGTCGATTGCGTGAAGACCGCCATCACGGGCGCCACCGTCACCATGCTTCAGGGGCTGTCCGATTACATGGTGGGCACGGTGGCGGCGATGATAGCGCTGGCGATCGCCATTTTCGGTATGCGCATCGTCAGCGGCGAGCAGCAGCTTCTACCTAAAGCCGCCGGTTTCATGCTGCGCCTGGGCATCGTGCTGACGTTCAGCTATAATCTGGGCGGTCTGAGCGGTGAGATGTTCGGCATCGAGGATCAATTGACGACGCTGGTATCCGGCGGCTATTCGCCGTGGGTTCAGATCGATACGTTTCTTGGCCAGTTGTTAGGCTTCGGCCAGGGTCTTGCCCTTTATCAGGGGATGATCGGGCTGGTCACCGCGGCGCTGTTTACTTCGGTGCCGGGCATCATGCTGTTTTCCGCCGGTGTCATGGGCATCATCAAGCTGCTGCTGTGCATTTTCGATATCGTCTATACGTACCTGTCGGCTCTCACGATCATGGCGTTCATGCTGCTCATTTCGCCGCTGGTGGTGCCGCTGGCGCTGTTCCAGCAGGCTGAGCGCTACGTCAAGAAATGGCTGGATATTCTCATCATGTCGATACTGATGCCCATGCTGCTTTTCGCTTTCCTTTTCATGTTCCTGTCGATTTTCTCGCTGCTGGTGGGCAATCTCTATGATACCGTGGGCGGTAACGATTTTCAGGCCTTCTGGCGTCTCAACAAGCAGGCATTCTCATGGCTGGTGCCGACCGATCCCAACAAGGATAGAGCCGATCAGGCCACCGCCGGGCTGAATGGCCCGGTGCAGGAAGTACCGGCGGTGCCGGGCAACATCACGCCGCAATTGACGCGCGCTTTCGATCTCGGCAGCATGTTTACCCTCCCCGGCGTCGATTTCGGGCCTGATACCATCGGCACCATGCAGCAACTCGCCTTCGGCTTTGTTACCATGGCCATCTTCGCTGCGATCATGCAGACCATGATCCATAGCATTCCGCAGGTCGCCAGCAGCATTGCCGGTGTCCTGACGCAGGTGCCGATGCAGTTCACCACCTCGCCCAAGGAAAGGTTGAGGGAAGGCCTGGAAAACATGAAATTCGGCGGTATGGCGGCCGGCGGCGCGTTTATCGGCAGCGGTACCGTCGCGGCGCTGACGCGCAGTAAAAAGGCAAAGCCGGTAGCGCGGCAGATCGGCGGCGTTCTCGGCGGGTTTGCCGGCCCTCTTTTAGGAAAATTATTATGACGCGGAAAAACGCATGGATAAGGATAATGCTGATGGCGGTGCTACTGGTGCTGGCGGCCGGCATGTTTCCATCTGCCGCCTTCGCCCAGGTGACGCCGGTGCCGGCCGGCACCTGCACGACCGACCCGGATTTCTACGTTGCTTCTCCCGATCCCGGCCAGGGGCTGATCTCGACCATCGTCACCAGCATCCAGAATATCCTGACCACCGTTTCCTCAGGCATGTTCACGGGCATCGTCACCGACCCCGGCTTCATCCAGGTGGTAACGGTTACCATCACGCTTTACATCGCCGTTTACGGCATCATGTTTACCTTCGGCATGGTGCAGATCACGCTGTTCGATTTCGCCATGCGCATGGTCAAGATAGGCATCGTCGCGGCGCTGATCTCGCCGGGCGCGTGGAAGTTCTTCAGCGATACCGTCGTGACGTTTTTCAATAACGGCACCGATGACATCATCAACCAGGTAACGGCTATCGCCACCGGCGGCGGTGTCGCCAGCGGCGGCCCGCCTTTTTCGGTGCTCGACATCGCCATCAGCCAGGCGGTATCGGCCAAGATGGCGGTGACGCTGATCGCCATTTTTACCACCCCGCCTTACGGTCCGTTCATTGGCCTGTTGCTGCTCATGGCGCTCGGTTCGTTCCTCAAGTCGCTGCTCAACGCCCTATGGGTGTATTTGATGTCGCTGGTGCTCAAGGCGCTGCTGTTCGGGCTGGCGCCGATTTTCCTGTCGTGCCTGCTGTTCAACCGCACCCGGCATTTGTTCGACGGCTGGCTCAACCAGGTGGTCAACGCTTCGCTGCAGCCCATCCTGCTGTTTACTTTCTATTCTTTCTTCGCCGTGCTGATCACGGTATCCATCGGCGATATTCTGTCGCACCCGGCCTGCTATACGGAGTCTTCGATCATGGTTGGAACGCCGGTTGGTTTCCATAAGTGGGCATTCGAATTATTCGACTCGACAATCAGGCAGTATATGCCCTTCAACGGCGCATGGACGTTCACCGGCGCGCAGGGCGGAAGCGGACAAGTATTTCCGGTCGACATCATGACGGTGCTGACGCTGCTGATACTGGCCGAGCTGGCCGGACGCTTCAATCACGTCGTCGTTCAGATTGCCATGGATTTGTCGGGCACGCTCACCAACTTAAGCGGTATGCAGGGCGCGTTCTCGGAAATGTTTGCCGGTGGCGGCGGCGGTGGTGGCGGCGGCGGCGGCGGCGGTGGTGGCGGCGGCGGCGGCGGCGGGAGAGCAGGAGGCATGACCGGTGGCCAGCAACCAATTCGCGGCGTCCCCGTCAACACCGCCGCCCGCCCAATCGCCACCGCCAGCATCGCCCGGCATGGCAGCGGCGGCGGCAACCGGCCAACGACGGGGAGCAGCGGCCATAATGCCGTGGGTGACATAAAAGATCGATTGGCGAATATGAGCAACCAGCGTGGCGGCGGCAACGACGAACCGATAGCATGATGCAGAAATACTATTGCCATTTCGCCTTCGCGGAGTAATATCCCGGCATGAGACGCGCAGGAAGTACCATGGCCAGAATCGTTCTAATCGGTGTGACGCTGATTGTACTTTCGGCCTGCTCGAACCCGCAGCCCGACCTCAAGAGTCCGTGTGCCGGCGCTGATGGCAGTCCCTGTGTGCGTCGGCCGGTGAACGTCCCCGCATAAGCCCGCGTAAACGGGGGCGTTGCGGCGGCCGGTTTTGTGGTAATCCCAACCCCCGCAATGAATGCGGGGATCGTTACCGTCCCTCTTTCTTCGCTTCCTGCGCCAGCTTTTCCAGTTCTTCCGGTGACAGGCTGGCGCCGCGCACGCCCTTGTGTCCGGGCATCCAGACAAGCTGCAGTTTTTTTGGGTCGCGTGCGAACACGCGTTCCTCGGTGACCATGCCGAGGTTGGGCGGAATATTATTCTTGGCGAGGCCAATGACGGCATATGCGCCGTCGCGCACGACGCCGATGATGACGCGCGGCCGGTCGACAAACACCTGCGATCCGCGCAGTAAATCTGTAATTTCGCGTGGGGATTTCGGATCGGCGCTCTTCTGCAGATGGTGCACGATAATAACCGCCGTGCCCTTGCTTATGGCAAAATCCTCAATGGCGTCGAAGAAGCCGCTGACGGCACCTGAATCCTCCTCATCGCCGCTCAGATATTTGCGCGCCGGATCGATGATCATGATCGGCACGGCGGGAATTTTCTTGAGCCGCTTCAGATGTTCAAGAAAGGTGACGCCGGCGCCGAAGTCGATGCGCTGGAACATCAGTCGCTTGGCGCGCCCGTGCGGATCAAAAATGGCGGCGCGGGCATTGATAATCGGCGGGCCGTCCTCGCCGGCGAAATAAACGCAGATGCCCTTGCATTTCTCGATGGCGAGGCGTTGCCCCAGCCAGCGCGGCGCTTCCTCGCCCGGATCATAGTCGGTGGAGGCCATGACGCACAACTGGTGCGCCAGGCTGCTCTTGCCGGTGCCGCCGGCGCCGGCCAGGATGGTCACGCTGCCACGCGGCACCATACCGGGGACGATGAATTCAATCATCGCATCGGCTTCCTTGCGCAGCGGGCCGGTAGCGTCGAACAGATCGACATCGCGCGCCAGCATGTTGAAAAACTGCATGTTGGCCTGCACGTTGTCGGGATTGGTGCCGAATTTTTCATAGAGCGCGTGGTGATGCTCGTAGGCGTCCCAGCAATAGGCGGCGTCCAGCACACGCTGTACCTGGATGGTGGCGTTTTCCACGATTTTCCGGCGCGACGCCTGATCCCTGAGGGTATCCTTGGGAAACATCGCTGCAAAATCGGGATGCCGGAACAGGCCGTTATTGGTGAGGTAGGAAATGCCGGAGAAAAGGTAACATGGCGCATATTGCTCGCTCGACAGGCAGGCGATGCCGTAAATCTCACGGCAGCCCTGTACTGCTTTTCCCTCCGGCATTTGCGCGTCGCTGCAGATGCCGAGGACTTTAAGCCCGGCGCGATCGTTTTCACCGCGATGAAACGGGCTGGCCAGCACGCCGAGTTCGCGAAGGCGCGTGCCCGATTCGGCTTTGAGCACGTCAATGCCCAGCGCCAGCGACGTGCACCAGATGACGCCGGAGCCGATCGGCCGGTAGCTGCCGTCTTCTGTTTTCCGGTGGACGATGGGATCGAGAAGCAGCGAGGAGTTAGGCAGTTCGCCCTTGCGCCAGTAGCGCAGCACTTCCGCTGCCGCTGCCGCGGTGTCGCCGGGACCGAACCAGAATTCCACGCCCGGTTCTTTGTTGCGAAACGGCACCTGTTCGGTTGGTGTGTAGAGCCGCATGAAGCCGTCCAGCCCAACGGCGTTATGCGCCGCCCACAGCGCAGAAAGCTCGGTGGTAACCATTTCGGCGATGTTGTCGATGGAGGTTGTCATTCGGCGCTCATTGTATCATGAATAACAGTGTGCTTTCCATATCTTAAAATATCATGAATCAGCTTCATTGCCGCACTATCCCTGCCGATGCGCCCTTTGCCCGCACCCTTGCGGCATGGGTTCTTGAGAAATACGGTGGTTCGCTGGCGTTGCCGCGCCTTTTGCTGCTGTTACCCAACCGCCGCGCCTGCCGCGCCATGCGCGAGGCGTTTCTCGAGGCGGCGGGCGGCAAGCCGCTCCTGCTTCCGCGCATCCAGCCGATCGGCGAGGTGGACGAAGAAAGCGTCGGTTACGGCATCGCCGCGGAGGATATTCCGCCCGCCATCGCCACGCTGCGCCGCGAATTGCTGTTGACGCGGCTGGTAATGCAATATGAGGGCGAGCGTTACGGTGTCGCCCAGGCCGCCGAACTGGCGCGGCAACTGGCGCGGTTCATTGACGAAGTGGCACGCGAAAATCTCGATTTTGATCGGCTGGCGTCGCTGGCGCCGGAAAATTTGGCGTCGCACTGGCAGGAGACGCTCGAATTCCTGAAACTCGTTTCGCATCACTGGCCAAAAATTCTGGAAAGCGAGAAAGCGATTGATCCCGGCAGGCACCGCTCGCTCCTGCTCATGGCAACGGCGGGGGCATGGCGAAAGAATCCACCCGATTATCCCATCATCGCCGCCGGTTCCACCGGATCGATACCGGCTACCGCTGTCTTGCTTTCCGTAATCGCACGGCTGCCGCAGGGGATGGTCGTCCTTCCCGGCCTCGATACCGAAATGCCTGATGCAGAATGGGCTATCGCCGGCGCGACGCATCCGCAATCCGGCATGAAGCAATGGCTGGGCTGTTTCGCAGCCGATGCCGGATGCCGGATGCCGGATGTTAGAAAAAATGCCTCTAACCTCCGACCTCTGGCCTCTGATACCCGGCGCGTCGGCGCCCTCCGCTCCATCCTCCAGCCCCCCGAGGCAACCGCCGAATGGTCGTCGTCGGCATTTTCGCCGGAGGGATTGCGGGGCATCCATCTGCTTGCCGCAGATACGCTGCATGATGAGGCGCGGATGATCGCCGTCGCCTTGCGCGAGGCATTGGAAACTCCGGGAAAAACCGCGGCGCTGGTGACGCCCGACCGCCAGCTTGCCCGCATGGTGGCCGCGCAGATGCAGCGCTTCGGCATTGCGATTGACGACTCGGCGGGCCGGCCACTCAAGGATACGCCGCCCGCCTGTTTCATGCGCCTGGTTTCGGACATGGCGGCCTCGTGCGCCGCGCCCGTGCCGCTGCTGTCGCTGCTGCGCCATCCGTTTGCGGCTGCCGGTCTGCCGACTCCGCAATGCCGCCGCTTATCGCGGTTGCTTGAAACCGATGTGCTGCGCGGCATTCGCCGCGCGCCGGGGCTGGAGGCGTTGCGCGATGCCGCCAGGCATAAACCCGTGGAAAAACTACTGGCGTCGCTGGCGGAACAATCAATCCCGTTGATGAAGTGTTTTTCGCAACAGCGAATAACGCTTCGCGCGTTGCTCGAAGCGCACATGCAGCTCGCCGAATGGCTGGCCTCAACTGATGAAACGCCGGGCGCGGCGCGGCTGTGGGCAGGCGATGACGGCAACCAGCTTGCCGCATATCTCGCAGAGTTGCTGCCGCAGGCGGAATTGCTGCCGCCGATTGACCCGCTCACCTATCCAGGGCTTTTTGAAACATTGCTGTCCGGCCAGCTTTACCGCCCGCGCTGGGGGTTGCACCCGCGCCTGCATATATTGAGTCCCATCGAGGCGCGGCTTTTGCATTTCAACCGGGTCATCTTAGGCGGTCTCAACGAAGGCACCTGGCCGCCGCTGCCGGAGGCCGATCCGTGGATGAGCCGCCCGATGCGGGATAGTTTCGGCCTGCCGCCCGCGGAGCGCGGCGTTGGCCAGAGCGCGCATGATTTTTATATGCTGGCCGCCGCGCCGGAAGTTATTTTGTCGCGTTCGCGCAAGGTGGACGGTATGCCCACCGTGCCGTCGCGCTGGCTGGTACGGCTGGAAACGCTGGCCGCCGGCCATGCGGCGTCATTGCATGTCGAGGCAAAATACGGGCAGGGGACGAGGCTGCTGGATACGCCGCTTGATTTTCCACCGCTGGCACGGCCGGAACCGGCGCCGCCGCTTGCCGCCCGTCCGCGCCGCCTCAGCGTTACCGCCGTCGATGCCTGGCTGCGCGATCCATACATGGTCTATGCGCGTTACATCCTCCGCCTGAAAAAACTTGAAGCACTCGACGAAGACCCCGACGCCGCCGATTTCGGGATGCTGGTGCATGGCGCGCTGGAAAAATTTGTCCGTACGTGGCCGGAAGCGCTGCCCGATAATCCGCTGGCGGCGCTGCTTGCGTGCGGTCGCGAGGCATTCGCCGAATTTCCCGATCGTCCGGCGGTGGCCTGTTTGTGGTGGCCGCGGTTCGAGGCGATGGCGGCGTGGCTGACGGATGCCGAAAAAGAACGGCGCGGGCGCATATGGCGCGTCGCGGGCGAAGTGCAGGGAGAGTGGCAGATTGCCGGCAACCCGCCGTTTACGTTGACGGCGCGCATCGACCGGCTTGAAACGGGCAGAGACGGCAGCGCCACCATCATCGATTACAAAACCGGCACGCCGCCGTCACCGTCAGAAGTTGAACGGGGGTTGGCCAACCAGTTGCCGCTGGAAGCGCTGACGGCGCGGCATGGCGGATTAATCAGCGGCCGGGAGATTACGCTTGAATATTGGCGGCTGGCTGGCAACCCCGACGCCTGCGAAATTCGCACCATCGCGCCCGGGTCGATTGCGGCGGCTGAGGAACGGCTGCTGGCGCTGATTGCACGCTTTGACAATGCGGCGACTTCCTACGCGGCTGAGGCCAGTTCGTCGCGCTACAACGATTACGAGCATCTCGCGCGGAGGCAGGAATGGGAAATGGTTTAATGCAACTGATGCACCTGCCCGTCCAGCCGCATCACGCGCTCGTAAAGCTCGCGCGAGCGGTCGAGCAGGTAACAGACATAGGACGGAAGGATGCCGTGCAATACGCGGTTATCAACCGTACAGACGTCCGCGAAATCGAGATGGTACTGGCGGGCGGCGTCCGTGGGCGGAATCTTGCCGGAAAACACGGCGCGCTGCACCATGATCCACGCCATGATCGACGACAGGCGCAGCGTGATTCGCGACATCTCGCAGGAATAAAGCGCCTTCAGTTGCGGCTCGATGCGGCTCTGGTCATCGTTGCCGAAGCGCTGAAAATAGTCGTGCGCATCCACCAGCAGTTGCATGGTTTCGTTGAACACGCTCGGCATGAACAACACGTTCTGCCGCGAAATAACGGGCGAATGAAGGGTAGCCATAATCTTCCTCTGTTTTGCATTATACCGCAGGTTTCCTTGTTTTTATGTTAAGATTCCATGAATATTTAATGCGTATTTTATCCAAATGGTCGGCAATTCAGTCACTTACGATATAGCGCCGGCGCTTGACCCGGAAGCCTCGGTGTTTGTTTCGGCCAATGCCGGGGCGGGGAAGACGCGGCTGCTGGCCTTCCGCGTGCTGCGGTTGCTGCTGCATGGCGTGCCGCCGCACAAAATTCTGTGTCTCACTTTCACCCATGCCGCCGCCGCCGAGATGACCGACCGCGTGCTTGGCGAGCTTGGCCGCTGGGTGATGGCCAGCGAAACGGATCTGCTGGCCGCGCTGAAACCTATTATCGAAGCGCCGGATAACAAAACGCTTGTCCACGCCCGCAGCCTGTTTGCCACGGTGCTGGAAGCGCCGGTCGGGCTTCGCATCCAGACGATTCACGGCTTCTGCCAGTCGCTGCTGAAACGCTTTCCCATCGAGTCCGGCGTCAGCCCGCATTTTTCGGTGATGGACGCCCGCAGCGAGCAGGAAATGCTGCAGGAAGCGCGGCTCAGGCTGTTTTCGCGCGCGCAGCGTGAGGACGAAAACTTAAGGAAAGCGATCAGCGCCATCGCCCGCCAGTCTGGCGAAATGTCATTTCATGCGCTGATGCAGGAAATCGTGAAACACAAGCGACGCTTCCAGGCCATTCTGACGCCGGAGGGCGCGGTGGATGCCGCCGTCGCCCGTGTCTGGAAAGCGTTTCAGACAACGCCTGGAACTACGCCTGCCGATCTTATCCGGTCGCATTTTTCCTATGACGAGAAAACGCTGGCCGGTTTGCGGCAACTGCCCGCCATCCTGCTTTCGGGCGAGGGAAAGGCCGACAAAGAAACCGGTCAAGGTCTTGCCGATTGGCTGGAAAAGCAGCCGCCGGATGAGGCGGAAATTATGGCTTATATTGATGTGTTCATGACACGGGAAGGTAAACCACGCAAAGTGCTCTTTACCAAAAAAACGCTCAAAGACGCCGAATTCATTGCGGCGCTGATGGCCGAGCAGGAGCGCGTCTGGCGGTTTGCCGATGCGCGGCGGGGGCATGAAGCGGCGCAGGCGACGGTGCATATGCTGCACATCGCCGAGTCCCTGCTGGCGCTCTATGACGCGCAAAAACGCGCCCGCGCGCTGATGGATTACGACGACCTTATTCTCAACGCGCAACGCCTGCTGCAGAAGCCCGGCATCGCGCCGTGGGTGCTGTTCAAGCTCGACGGCGGTATCAATCATGTGCTGGTGGACGAGGCGCAGGACACCAGCGCCGAGCAATGGAGCATCATCCGGGCGCTGACCGAGGAATTTTTTTCCGGCGAGGGCAGGAGCGATGAGGCGCGGTCGCTGTTCGTCGTCGGCGATGAGAAACAATCCATCTACAGCTTTCAGGGCGCCGACCCGGCTCAGCTTTCGCATATGCGGAAATATTTTCTGGGGCGCATCGAAGCCGCTGCCATGACGGCATATCACCTGCCGCTCGTTCATTCCTATCGCTCGACGCGCGAGGTGCTTTCCGCCGTTGACGCCGTTTTCGCGCAGGATGTCGCCCGCGATGGATTAATGGCCGAGGCGGCATCGCTTACGCATATCCCGACGCGCGACGGCTGTCCGGGACTGGTGGAATTATGGCCGCTTCTCGCCCCTCCTGCGAACGGGGGAAATAAAGGGAGGGAAGATTCAAGCGGGGGGATTACGCATTTTTCGCCCGCCACGCAACTGGCGCAGCGCATCGCGGGCGCCATCCGCGGCTGGATCGACGGGGGCACGGCTCGCCCCGGCGACATCATGATCCTGGTGCGTACGCGCACCTCGCTGGTGGATAAATTGGTGCGGGCGCTGAAGCGGCGTGGCGTGCCGGTGGCCGGGCATGACCGCATGAGGCTTGGCGATAATCTGGCGGTGCGGGATTTAATCGCGCTCGGCCAATGCCTGCTGCTGCCCGATGACGACCTGACCCTGGCCTCGCTTCTCAAAAGCCCGATATGCAACATCAGCGAGGAAGATTTATTCCAGCTTGCTTATAATCGCGGCGAAAAAAGTTTATGGGAACGGTTGCAATCCTGCGGGCGGCGCAGCAGCAGCCCGGAATCTCAGGCCTGCGCCCTCCTTTCCGATCTGCGCGCCCGCGCCGATTATCTCTCGCCCTATGAACTCTATTCCACCCTGCTGGAAACGCTCGGCGCGCGCAAGCGGTTCACCGGACGCATGGGTGAGGAATATCACGATCCCATCGACGAATTTCTCGGCCAGGCCTTGCTCTATGAAAAAACCCATCCGCCGTCGCTGCAGGGATTTCTGCACTGGCTGGCCTCCGGCGACAGCGAAATCAAGCGCGACATGGAACAGGCGGGCGAGGCGTTGCGGATTTTAACCATACATGGCGCCAAGGGCTTGCAGGCGCCGGTCGTCATCCTGCCGGATACCACCTCGATTCCGGCGATGAAGGACAGCCTCCTGTGGCGGGATGGCACGCTGCCGCTGCGCGCTTCGCCGCAAGGCGACGATGCGCTGTGCGCTTCGCTGCGCGATGCCGGGAAGCAGGCGATGATGGAGGAATACCGCCGCCTGCTCTATGTTGCGCTGACCCGTGCCGAGGATAGGCTTTATATCTGCGGCGCGACCGGAAAAGATAAAATCAGCGATCAGTGCTGGTATTCGCTGATTAAAAGCGGGCTGGAGCCGATGGCGGCATCGGTTGAGATGGAGGGCGGGAAGGGGCTGCGGGTTGGCGAATTATTCAGCCCCCCCCTTGAGGGGGATCGGCTGATCGCAAGTCCGAAGGACGCCGCGCGAAGCGCGGGGGGTAATGACTTCTCCTTCCTCCTCCACCCCGCGCCCGCTGAACCTGTCCCGCCGCGCCCACTGGCGCCGTCGCGGCTGGCGGATGCGGAACCTCCGGCGGCCTCGCCGCTTGCGCCGGAGCTTTATCAGCGCGGCAATCTGATTCACAAATTGCTGCAACATCTGCCTGCCTTGCCGGAGACGCAGCGCTTATCAGCCGCGCAGCGTATTGCCGGTGGATTCGCCCTGTCACCGGAAGAAAAAAAGGAATGTATCGCCGAAGCGCTGGCGGTTATCCGGCATCCTGATTTTTCCTTCCTGTTCGGGGCGGATGCGCTGGCCGAGGCGCCGGTGGCCGGTTGCGTGGAGATGGGGGGAAAAAACGTGGCCGTGGCCGGGCAGATTGACCGTCTGCATGTCGGCGAGCGCGAGGTGTGGATCGTCGATTTCAAGAGCAACCGCCGGCCGCCGGAGTCCGTCCCCCCCGCCTACCTGCGCCAGATGCAGCTTTATCGCCGCCTGCTTGCCCGTATCTATCCTGAGAAAACCATATGCTGCGGCCTGTTATGGACAGCCACGGCGAAAATAACCACCTTGACCGATGCGCTTCTTGACGAAACGTCCCCGAGTTCCTAAATATAGGTGGTGTGAATCCTGCGAGCCGCGCAAGCGGCTGCACGGGATCTAGTAAAAACAAACCGGATCCTGCGCAATCGCGATGCGATTCGCAGGATTGGAGGAAACATTATGACCCTGCATGTAGACGATGGTGAATTCGAGGAAAAAGTATTGAAAGCCGGCGGCCCGGTGCTGGTGGATTTCTGGGCGGAATGGTGCGGCCCGTGCCGCCAGATTGCGCCGGTGCTGGACGAGATCGCCAGGGAAAAAAACGGCACGATCACCATCGCCAAGGTCAATATCGACAAGAACCCAGGCACCCCGCAGAAATATGGCGTGCGCGGTATCCCGACGCTCATCATCTTCAAGAACGGCCAACCCGCTTCGACCAAGGTCGGTGCGCTGCCCAAGAGCAAGCTCGTCGAGTGGATTGACTCGGTCGTGTAGCCCCGCTTTATTGTGGGGGCAGGTGTCGCTATGATCCCGCAAAACCAAACCCCGTTGCCCGACGGGGTAGAGCGTTTGGCCGCCGATTTCGGCCTGACTCCCGTTACCGCCGCCGAAATCGAATTCTATCTCCCCGGTTCCGATGGTTACCCGCAGATGCAGGCGTTCTGGTGCGGGGTGCAAGCCGCGTGCAAAGCCGCCGGCATCCGGCTTTTCAAGAGTGAAAAAGAAAAAGGCAGGGATCAGCACGAGGTGGCGCTCATGCCGGATACGCCGGAAAATACCGCCCGCGATGTGGCGGCGATTAAAACCATCCTCAACGATGTCGCGGAGGAACATGGGCTTCAGGCCGATTTCGCGGCGCGTCCGTTTCCCGGCCAGCCGGGCAGCGGGCTGCATATTCATATCCACCTGGCCGACGCGGCGGGCAGAAACGTCTTTTACAAGGATGACGACACCATCAGCGATGCGCTGAAATTTTCCATCGGCGGGTTGCTGGCTACCATGCAAAAGAATATGCCCGTCTTCGCGCCGGCCGCGGAATCTTATAATCGCTTTACGCCGGGCGGCAACGCGCCGCTGACGGTAAGCTGGGGAGCCAACAACCGCACCGTCGCCGTGCGCCTGCCGGACAGCGATCATGATAATAAGCGCATCGAGCACCGTGTCGCCGGCGCCGATGCCGATCCCGAAAAAGTCATCGCCGCGATTCTTTCCGGCATTTGTTTTGGACTGGAAAGCAAATCCGACCCCGGCGCGCAAATCTACGGCGATGCCGGCCTGGAGACGTACGGGTTGCCGAAGCTGTCTGCGTCCCCGCCCTCGCGGCGCAGTTAACGTCATTGCGCTCCCGCGCCGGACAATCCTGTTATTTCACCTTATCGCTGCCCTTGCGCAGCCATATCGGAACGCTATGGCCGGGGATGTTCAGCATCGTGCGGCGGTAGTGTGCCAGTAGTTCATCGCATCCTTCGCGGTATTTCTTGAGGCTGCATAGCGGCATGAGACCGGGAACATCGAAAACCAGTATATCAGGCTTGCGGCTTTCGACATAGGCGGCGTCAAACAGCTCATGCCCGATCAGACCTGTATCGAAATAAGGATTGGCCGCCCGCGTTTCTGCCAGGTAGCGGTCGTTGAGACCATAGACGTCGATGGCGGGCAACCCGGAATAAAAAGGGATGGCCCCCGCCGTATATACGGCAATCAGGGGGTGGCCGGCGGCATAGCGCTGTTTAAGCGCCTCTCCCATCGCTTTGGCATCCATCTCCCACAGGCTGTATTTAGGCCGCTGGTTAATCTCCACCGATGCCTGAAGCCAGATATAGCTAAGGCCGAGGGCGGCAAGAAAGCAGGCTTCGGTTTTAAGGCCGGTAAGGCGCAGCCCGGCTGTCACGCTATCCATAAATATGAGTGCGAGCAACGGGATCAATGGCGCGAAGGCGCGTAATCCAGGAAAAATATCGCCGCCGCTGATCGTGACGGCGACGGTCAGGAAAAAGAAAATAGTTGCGGCAAAAAGTCCCGACCTTTCGTAAAATTCGCGCTCTTTCCGACATGCCGAACGGTAGAGATTAATCACGCCGTAGAGTATCAGCGGCAACAACGTGAGCAACGCATTGGCGGTATAGAGGACGCCCTGCAGCAGATGCGTTTCAGAGACCCCAACCTTTACCAGCACGGTATTGGAAACGAATTCTCCGTAATAATATAACCGGAAAGCAAGCTGTCCCAGGAAAAACGGGGATGCCACCGCGGCAATATGCGCAATGGTCCGCAGACGAGACGGCACAGGAACATCCGCATGCAGCAAGAACGCCGCGGCGGTGACGATGGCATACACCGGGCCTTCCGGGCGCAGGAGGCAGATGAAGCCCAGCAACAGGCCGATAACGGACGACGTTCTTCCGTCGGAAGCCGTCAGGAGGCCGCATGTCAAAACAATCGCCCAGCTCAGCAGCAGCATCAGCAGCGGCGTTTCCATGCCCGCCATGGCCCAGATGGCAACCGCAGGCGTGCAGACATAGATGGCCAGCCCCGCCATGAGCGCCATCAAAGGCAATCGCGCCTGCCGCGCATGATAAAACAGCGCCAGCGGCGTGAGCAGGGTGCAGGCGAGGCCAAGCGCCCGCGCCGAGGCCGGCAGGTCGAAGCCGATATAGCCCAGCGCGGCGGTAAGCAGCACCCAAAGCAGGTTGGAATAACCCTCCACGTATTCCCCGTCGTTCCAGGTCAGGCCGTGTCCATGAATCAGCCGCTGGGCGTAGCGCAGGCTGATATACCCGTCATCAACGAAATAAGGATAAAAATAAAAGGCGTACAGGACGACGGCAACAATGGTCGCAGGCAGCAGCCAGCGATTCTGGATGGTGTTATTCATCGAGGAAGATGCGTATCAGCTTTGCGGCGGCAAGGCCGGGGGGACAGGTTCCCTTCAGCACGGATTTCTCGGTTTCCTGGATATGCGCCGTGATGCCCGGATGGTGCATGAACCGGCTCAGCAGCGTTTCGCGGATTTCCTTCCACATCCAGGCGGCGGCCTGATGCGCCCGCCGGTTTTCCATATGCCCGTTTTTGCGCATGATGCCGGAAAATTCCCGCACCGTTTTCCAGATGGCATCCATGCCTTCGCCATACAGCGCCGAACAGGTAACGACTTTCGGTTGCCAATGCTCGCCGGCGGTGCGCAATATCTTCAGGGCGCCGGCGTAATCAGATCGCACGCGCCTGGCCTGCGCTTTCAGGTCGCCATCCGCCTTGTTGACGATGATGAGGTCGGCCAGCTCGACGATGCCTTTTTTGATGCCCTGCAATTCATCGCCGCTGCCGGGAAGCAGCAGCAGCACGAACATGTCCACCATGTCGGCGACTTCGGTTTCGCTCTGCCCGACGCCGACCGTTTCAACAATGATGACGTCATAGCCCGCCGCTTCGCACAGCAGCATGGCTTCGCGGGTGCGGCGCGCCACGCCGCCCAGCGAGCCGGACGCGGGCGAGGGGCGGATATAGGCATTTTCGTTTTGCGCCAGTTTTGCCATGCGCGTTTTATCGCCGAGGATGGAGCCGCCGGTAATGCTGCTTGACGGGTCGATGGCAAGCACCGCGACCTTGTGGCCTTTTTCGATAACATGCAGCCCGAAGGCTTCAATAAATGTGGATTTGCCGACGCCCGGCGCACCGGTGATGCCGATGCGGATGGACTTGCCGGTTTTCGGCAGCACTTCCGCCAACAGCGCCTGCGCTTCCTTCTGGTGATCCTCGCGCGTTGATTCAATAAGCGTAATCGCGCGGGCGAGGGCGGTGCGGGAAACCGTCATTCCCGCGGAGGCGGGAATCCATTCGCTCTTTGTCATTTACGCCGCTTTCCTTTTTTTCTCCACCAGCGCCAGGACTTTTTCCGCGGCCTCGGGGATGTTGGTGCCGGGGCCGAAAATGGCGGCGACGCCGGCTTTTTCAAGGAATTTATAATCCTGCGCCGGAATCACGCCGCCGCACACCACTAAAATATCCTTGCGGCCGGCTTTTTTAAGCGCGTCTATTAATTGCGGCACCAGCGTTTTATGCCCGGCGGCGTGGCTGGATACGCCGACCAGATGCACGTCGTTTTCAATCGCCTGGCGGGCGACTTCCTCCGGCGTGGCGAACAGGCTGCCCACGTCCACATCGAACCCCATATCGGCAAACGCCGTGGCGATAACCTTCGCGCCGCGGTCATGCCCGTCCTGCCCCATTTTGGCGACGAGCAGGCGCGGGCGGCGGCCTTCGTTTTTGGCGAACGCGGCCACCTTGTCGCGGATGGGTTTCAGGCTGTTATCTTCGTTATACAAAGCGCCGTACACTCCCGAAATGGTGCGAACCTCGGCATTATAGCGCCCGAATATTTTTTCCAAAGCAAATGAAATCTCCCCGACGGTGGCGCGCGCCTTCGCCGCCCCGATGGCAAGCGCCAGCAGATTGCCTTTTTTCTTGAGCGCCGCGTCGGTGAGCGCCGAGAGCGCCGCCTGGCAGGCTTTTTCATCGCGTTTTTTTCTGACCTCGGCCAGCCGCTTTATCTGGCCTTCGCGCACCTTGGCGTTATCGACGTCCAGGATTTCAATCGGGTCTTCTTTTTTGAGTTGATATTTATTGACCCCGACAATCACATCCTCGCCGCGATCAGCACGCGCCTGCTTGCGCGCCGCCGATTCTTCGATTTTCAGCTTGGGAATCCCGGCCTCGATGGCTTTTATCATGCCGCCCGCTTCATTGACCTCGGCAATCAGCGCTTCGGCATGTTTCACCAAACTATCGGTCAGTGATTCGATATAATAACTGCCGCCCAGCGGATCCACCACCTTGGTGATGCCGCTCTCATGCTGGATGACGAGCTGCGTGTTGCGGGCGATGCGCGCCGAAAAATCGGTGGGCAGGGCGATGGCCTCGTCGAGCGCGTTGGTATGCAGGCTCTGCGTGCCGCCGAGCACCGCCGCCAGCGCCTCGATGGTGGTGCGGATGACGTTGTTATACGGGTCTTTCTCGGTGAGCGACACGCCGGACGTCTGGCAATGCGTGCGCAAGCTAAGCGATACCGGATTTTTCGGATGATACTTGCTCATCGTCTTCGCCCAGAGCAGCCGCCCGGCGCGCAGCTTGGCGATCTCCATGAAAAAATTCATGCCGATGCCCCAGAAGAACGACAGACGCGGCGCGAACTCGTCTACATCCAAACCTTTTCTCAGCGCGGCTTTCACATACTCATCGCCGTCGGCGATCGTGTAGGCCAGCTCCTGCACGGCGGTGGCGCCTGCCTCGTGCATATGATAACCGGAAATCGAAATCGAATTGAATTTAGGCATGTTTTTTGCTGTAAATTCAATAATATCTGCCACAATGCGCATCGACGGCTCCGGCGGATAAATATAAGTATTCCGCACCATGAATTCTTTTAAAATATCGTTCTGTATGGTGCCGGAAAGTTCATCCAGCTTCGCACCCTGCTCCAACCCGGCGACGATGTAACTCGCCAGAACCGGCAGCACCGCGCCGTTCATTGTCATCGAGACAGACATTTCTTTGAGGGGTATCCCGTCGAACAGGATTTTCATGTCTTCAACGGAATCAATGGCCACGCCTGCCTTGCCGACATCGCCCTCGACGCGCGGATGATCGGAATCATAACCGCGGTGCGTCGCCAGGTCGAAGGCAACCGAAAGCCCTTTCTGCCCGCCCGCCAGGTTGCGGCGGTAAAAGGCGTTGGATTCCTCGGCGGTGGAAAAACCCGCATACTGCCGCACCGTCCACGGCCTGACCGCATACATCGTCGCGCGCGGCCCGCGCACATATGGTGCAAAGCCGGGGAGGGTATCCACATATTCAAGATTTTCCATATCCTCCGCCGTGTAGAGCGGCTTGACCGCAATGCCTTCCGGCGACCGCCACGTCAAATCATCCGGCGTTTTTCCCTCGCCGACGTCTTTCTGCGCCAGCTTTAGCCAGTCAGCGAGGGTTTTGGGAGAAAATTTTGACATTATTTATTTTAAACAATTGTTTAAAAAAATTCACAAAAACGTCACAATACTTCGTTACCATAACTTGATAAGGTTGAGAAATAGTTACCTTAAAAAAACGTAATAGGAGGAATTTATGAGTGATAAAAAGATCGAAGATAAGGAAATTATTATCAATACCAAATCTGTTGCGTACAAAAAGGGTACGGAAGTGGGGGATGTTATTTTTAACACGCTTATCTCTAGAGAACATTTACGGGAGAGACTATCAGATATTGCACAGAGGATAGAATCAGAGTTACATACACAATGTTGGTCTGACAGAGCACATGATATGACTAGAGAGAACACACATAAGCAACTGAGTCAGAATGCAGATAATGTATTACAACAATTAAAATACCTCACCGATATTTCTAAAAACCCTCAAGAAGTAGCTGATTTTGGTGCGGGACTCGCGCAAGCGGTTCATTGTAAAAAACAGGAACTGCTGCGTAGAGAAAAAGAGGCGCGTGATCAAAATTCTGAATATGATCGTGGATATTACTACGGTCTTGATTATAGTAGTAGGGTCGATAAAGCTGAGCTTAATGCAATATTAAAAAAATCTTCTGATAATTTTAAAAATGGCGCTAACCAGGCGCTTTTGGATATCAAAATACAAAGTGAAACTGGGGAAGCATCTGCAAAATTAAGTCATGTGCAAAGACTCAGATATCAGGCAGACCAAGCTTTGATGCACAGACAGACCTACCCTCACTTCTACCCCTAATATATAAGTTCAACAGTCTTGGGTAGCCTCACTTTACCATCCGCACTTCGCGCTGCGGGAAGGGAATATCAATGCCGGCGGCGCGGAATTTCTTCAGGACGGATATCATCACGTCGCTTTGCGGGGCGAAGCGGCCGTCGCGCACGTCGGCAACCCAGAATGTCAGCAGGAAGTTCAGGCTGCTATCGGCGAATTCGCGCAGGTAACAGGCGGGAATGCGGTCCTTGTCGGATTTCAGGCAGCGCGGGTGCTCGTTCGCCGCTTCGGTCATCAGCGCGATGACCCGCGCCGGATCGCTGTCATAGGCGACGCCGACCGTGATGTCGATGCGTCCGAGATTGTTGGTGTGCGTCCAGTTGGTGACGCGCGTCGAAACCAGTTCCTCGTTGGGAATCATGACTTCGCGGCCATCGGAGGTTTCAATCAGCGCATAGCGTATGTTGAGGTGGCGCACGCGGCCGGTATTACCGCCGACCTCGATGAGATCGCCGATCTGGATGGATTTTTCCATCAGCAGCGTGATGCCGCTGACAAAATTGGCGGTGATCTTCTGCAGGCCGAGGCCGATGCCGACGCCCAGCGCGCCGCCGAACACGGCAAACGCCGTTAAATCAACGCCCAGAGCCGATAAGGTGATCATCAGCGCCAGGAAATAAACGAAAATGCGGAAAAATTTGACGATCAGCTCGCGCGCGTTGTAACTCAGTGACGACGTACGCCGCAGGAAGCTTTCCAGCGTCCGCGACAACGCGCCGGCGATCCAGAACACCACCACCAGGATAACCACGGCATGCACGATATTGAGCATCGTGATGTGGAACTGCCCGATGTCAAACGATACCGAACGCAGGTAAGAAACCGTGGAATGAATGAAGCCGGTAGAGCGCAATATGCCCACCGTCATGATGACGACGGCGATAAACCACGCCACCGGCCGCGAACGCACGATCAGCAGCACGAATTTGGCCAGCGCGTAGGCGGCGCATACTTCGATGACGGCATCCGTCCAGTCGCCGTCGCCCCCGACATGCTGCGCGACAAACGGCCTGGCGGCGCTGAGAAAAATCAGCGCCAGCGCCGGGCCAAGCATCGCCATCGGCCTGGTAATGAATTCGCTGTCAACATGCTTGGGCGGGAACGCTTTCAGGCGTTGCTGGACGCGGCGGCGCAGCCATGCGGCCAGCACCCAGGCCAGCGACAGGCTCATGCCGATAAGCAGCATCTCGATATAAAATGACGGGCTGGAAAGCGCCGCCGTCAGCGCGTCCCAGCGGGGTATGAGTTCAGCGGCCATATTCATATGGCCGCGACTATAGCCGGACAGCGCCGACAAGGCAAAATTTTTATCACGCGCCGCGTCCGGCCGCTCCCGCACGGCCGTTTGACTGTGAAGGGTGTCAACAGGCGTGCTGTTTCTCTGCTTCCCTGCTTTTCTCAACCACTCCGCACGCTCGCTCGAACACTTCGCCGGCGTCTAAGACGGTGGTGTCGATGACGAGGGCGTCGCCTGCGGGTTTCATGGGGGCGATGGCGCGTTTTCCGTCGCGCTCGTCGCGTTCGCGCAAATCGTCAAGCACCGACTCGAACACCACCTCGATGCCCTGACCGGAAAGCTCCTTGTGGCGGCGCCTGGCGCGGGCATAAAGCGTGGCGGTGACGAAGAACTTGAAATTAGCCTCCGGGCAGACGACGGTGCCTATATCGCGGCCGTCCAGCACCGCGCCATTGGCGCTGCGGGCGAAATTGCGCTGGAATTCGAGCAGCGCCTCGCGCACTTCCGGGAAGGCCGACACAACCGACGCCGCCTGGCCGATATGCTCTTGCCGTAAACGCGGGTTGGAAAGATCATCGGCGTCAATGGTCTGCGCCGCTTCGGTGGCGGCGGCGCGGTCACGCGGGTCCTTGCCGGCATAGACCAGTTTCATGCCCACCGCGCGGTACAGGCTTCCGGTATCGAGGTAATCCAGCCCGAAATGCTCGGCCAGCCTGCGCGCCAGCGTACCTTTGCCGGAGGCGGCCGGGCCATCCACGGCGATGACCAGCGGATGGATGCCGGAAGACGCTTTCCTATCCGGCGCCTGGCACCCGACATCCGGCATCTCTATTTTCGCGCCCAATCCGTTCATCAACTGCACGAAATTGGGAAAACTGGTGGCGATGGCGGTGGCATCATCCACCGTCACCGGGTCATTGCTTGCCATGCCGAGCACGAGGAAACTCATGGCGATGCGGTGGTCGAAATGCGTGGCGATGGTTGCGCCGCCTTTCACATCGCCGCCTTTGACGTAAAGGCTGTCGCCCTCGGCGCGGGCGGAAACCCCGCAGGCTGCAAGCGATTCGACGATGGCGGCAAGCCGGTCGCTTTCCTTGACGCGCAGTTCCGAAAGCCCGTGCATCGCCGTTTCGCCCCGGGCAAAGGCGGCGGCCACCGCAAGTATCGGGTACTCGTCAATCATGGAAGGCGCGCGTTCGGCGGGCACGACGACGCCTTTCAGCGCGCTGGTTTCGGCGGTGATGTCGGCCACTTTTTCTCCCCCCACCATGCGCTCGTTTTTACATTCCAGCTTCGCGCCCATTTCTTTCAATGTCGTGAATAGTCCGGCGCGCAGGGGATTGACGCAGACATTCCTTATAAGGATGCGTGAATCCCTGCAGAGCAGCGCCGCAACGACGGGAAACGCGGCGGAGGAGGGGTCGCCCGGCACGTAAATCTCATGATTGGCCGGTGTAATTCTCTGATGGCCATGAATGCTGATGGCTACGTCTCCCCCGCCCTCCGGGTGAGGGCGGCGCTCACCACGGCCGCCGCCGTCCCCTTCCCGGTGGCTGAGGGTGCTCACTTCCACCTTGAAACCAAGGAACCGCAGCATGTTTTCGGTATGGTCGCGCGTCGCTTGCGGTTCGATGACGGTGGTTTTCCCCGCGATATTCAGCCCCGCCAGCAGGATCGCCGATTTCACCTGCGCCGACGGCACTGGCAGCCGGTATCGGGCAGGCAGCATGTCCGCCGCGCCGGTGACGGCCAGCGGCAAGTGTCCGCGCCGCGCCGTAATCTTCGCGCCCATGCGCTCGAGCGGTTCGATGACGCGCTTCATGGGGCGCTTGCTCAAAGAAGCATCGCCGGTGAAGAACGTCGTAAACGGGTAGGGGGCGACCAGCCCCATGAGGAGCCGCGTGCTGGTGCCGGAATTGCCCATGTCCAGCACCTCGGCGCTCTCGGCCAGTCCGCCGATGCCGACGCCCTCGGTTTCCCATACCTCTCCCTGCCGGATGGTGACGCCCAGCGACCGCAAGGCTTTCGCCGTATTCAGCACGTCCTCGCCCTCGAGCAGGCCGGAAATGCGCGTGACGCCAGGCGCCTGCGACGACAGCATCAGCGCGCGGTGCGAGACGGATTTATCCCCCGGCGCGGCGGCTTCGCCCCTGAGGCTGGCGGCGGCGGAGCGCATGGAGCTAGTTTTGCGATGGAGCATTGCCGTCATCCGTTCCACAGTACCAGGCATGATTCTCCTGCATCTTCGACAGTGCGAAATCGCGGCAGAGGAAGCTTTTGGTCAGGGTAAAAATGCTGAAGGCGATGATCGCCGGTACGATGACGAACGTGAAAAATGCGGCAGTGACGGTGGCAATGTTGCCGCGCGTATAAAGGTAAAATTGCCGCCACAGCCCGTCCTCGCGCTTGCCGGCGAACAGGGCGTCGGGATAGCTGGTTTTTCCCACCGCCGGGCCTGACAGTGCCTTGAAGGAATCTTTGCCCTTTTTTGCCTTCCTGGCCGGATTCGTCCCTGTATTTTTTTTTTCAAGGAAGACGGGTGCCGCGCGCGGTGACGCAGTCGGCGGTTTGGCGGTTTCGGCGGCGGCGGGGGCAAACTGGATGACGAGCTGTTTGCCGCCGCCGATCGCGTTGGCGAACGTCATGCTGGAAACGCCGTCCAGATTCTGCCGGATGGATGCCAGCGACCGGGCGTGCGCCAGCGCGGCGGAAAATTTTTTCCCCCAGGCGTCGCCGGCCGGCGGCAGGGCAACATAAAGTTTCGACGCGTCTGCTTCCGGGTACAGCTTCGCATCGAACCCATATGCCGTCAGCACTTCATAAGCCATCTTCGCGCCGGCGACATCGGGTATGAGATAAGCCTTCTGCAGATCGGCGCTGCGCGCCGACGATGCGCCGGGGCAGAGGACGGTGAGCAGTTCTTCTATCGGTATCGTCATGGCGTTATTATCGTATAATATATATTATGGAAAAAATAGATGTCCGTAGGCTATTTTCTTCCTGTTTTTTTGCTATTTTCTGGGCTTTATTTTTGAATTATTTCGTGGTTTTCCGCCATTTTTTTCCTATTTATTTTAACATTATTCGGCTCAATCATAGCACGGTTTGGCTTTGTTGAACAACCGGA
Organism: Pseudomonadota bacterium; assembly: GCA_028873525.1. Lineage (GTDB taxonomy): Bacteria > Pseudomonadota > Alphaproteobacteria > Rickettsiales > SXRF01 > JABDCD01. The sequence goes on along the minus strand of JAGWIM010000006.1, from coordinate 18,240 downwards.
AGAAATTCTCCGTCGTCGCGCGCGCAGATTCATCCTCTGAGATGCCCTTAAGCTCCGCCAGTACCTTGTTGGTGTACATAACAAATGATGGTTCATTTCGTTTTCCCCGATGGGGCGCCGGCGCGAGATACGGCGCATCCGTTTCCACCAGCAACCGATTGATCGGCAACCCTGAAACGGTATCTCGAATGTCCTGCGCGTTCTTGAAGGAAATGATCCCGGAAACAGAAATATATAGTCCTAATTCTATCATCTGTTCAGCAAGATATTTTGAAGATGTAAAGCAATGAATTAAGCCTTTGAAGGCGCCTTTGGCCATCTCCTGCTTCAGGATATGCACCGTATCCTCGTCGGCGTCACGGGTATGAACGATCAGCGGCAAGCCGGTTTTGCGTGCCGCCGCAATATGCTGAATAAAGCTGTTTTTCTGCGATTCACGGTCACTTTTATCACTTGTCCCCTGAGGTTTTGACGAAGGGAAATAATGGTAATCCAGCCCGGTCTCGCCGATGCCGATAACCTTCGGGTGCAATGTTTTTTCTATAAGTTTTTCTGAAAGAACAATTTCTGTCTTTCCTGAATCATTGGGATGCACGCCGACCGAGCAGTAGATATTCTCATATTTTTCAGCGATGCCAAGCACTTCATCGAATTCAGCCATTCCCGTGCAGATGGTCTGCATAACCCTGACTCCGGCCACGCGCGCGCGCGCGATAACATCCTTAATATCCTCCTTAAAATCAGAAAAGTTAAGGTGGCAATGTGAATCGACCAGCATCATTATGACATCTCTCTCCCGCTCAGGCGCCGCTCGGGCTGGCCGCTTTCTCCATGAAGCGCGGGAACACCGGTTCAGGCGGCGGCAATGGCGTACCCGGTTTCAAGGCATATGATCCGGAGAGATGATCAAGAGTTCTCTGGTCTTCCGGCACCGCCAGCAATGCTAGTATTTTAGATGATGATTCAGGCATAAATGGATATAATATAATAGAAATCTTCCTTATGGTTTCAGCAATACTATACAATACCGAGAGCATTTTTTCCGGATCTTCTTTTTTGAGCTTCCAGGGCGCCTGAACATCGATGAAAGCATTGCAGCGGTTTGCCAGCGTGATGATACCCTCTCCTGCAATAGTAAAGTTTATATTATTCATATTATTATTATAGTATTCTAATATATCCTGACAGGGAATGGAGATAATCGCGGCGGCCGGTACCTTACCCTCGGCATTCTTGTGAATCATTGTGAGAGTTCTTTGTACTAAGTTACCGATATTATTGGCAAGTTCGCTGTTGATAACCTGGATCATGCGCTCGCGCGAGAAATTGCCGTCATTACCGAACGGCACCTCGCGCATCAGGAACCAGCGCGTCTGATCCAACCCGAATTCCGACACCAGGTTTTGCGGCGCGATGGCATTACCCAGGGATTTACTCATTTTTTCGCCCTCGATGGTCCACCAGCCATGCGCAAAAACACGTTTTGGAACAGGCAGTTGCGCCGCCATCAGGAAGGCCGGCCAGTAAACGGTATGGAAACGGAGAATATCCTTCCCGACCAAATGTAAATCGGCTGGCCAAAAATCATTTATATCAGGGGTATTATCAGGATATCCTAAAGCGGAAAGGTAATTTGCCAGCGCGTCGAGCCAGACATACATGACATGCTTCTCATTGCCGGGCACTTTGATGCCCCAGGAAAAGGTCGTGCGCGAGATGGATAAATCCTTGAGACCCCCCTTCACGAAACTGGTGACCTCATTGCGGCGCGACTCCGGACCGATGAACCCCGGATGTGCGGCATAATATTCAAGTAATTTCTCGTGAAATGAAGATAACCGAAAGAAATAGCTTGGTTCTTCCACCCATTCGACATCGGCCCCGGTGGGCGCTTTACCATCCACCAGCTCCGATTCCTGATAATAGGCCTCATCGCGCACCGAGTACCAGCCCTTGTAGGAATCGAGGTAAATATGCCCCCCCGCCTCCATTTTTTTCCACAACGCCTGCGCCGAGGCGATGTGGCGCGGCTCGGTGGTGCGGATGAAATCGTCGTTGCTGATGTTCATCAGCCTGGCCATATCGCGGAAATGCTGCGAGTTGGCGTCGGCCATCGCCTGCGGCGTCAGCCCTGCCGCCGTCGCCGCCTTTTCTATCTTCTGGCCATGCTCGTCAGTGCCGGTCAGGAATTTGACGTTAGCGCCCGAAAGCCGCTTGTAGCGCGCCAGCACGTCGCACGCCACCGACGTATAGGCATGGCCGATATGCGGGCGGTCGTTGACGTAATAGATGGGGGTGGTGAGGTAGAAGTTCATAGCGGCCGGTGGGCAGCGGCCAGCGATCAGTTTTTTACTGGCCGCCGGCCGCCGGTAACTCCTTATCTGCTATCGTATGCGCAAATTCAATGAATGCTTGCTTGTAATCGAGATGCCGCGCCTCCGCCAATGAAAATTGCCCGGCGGCATTCTGCCATTTCGCCGCCCAGACACCCGCCGGGTGAAGCGCAACCAGCGTGCGCAGGGCGGCCGCCTCCTCGCCCGAAACAGGCTCAACCGGCGCCCCCGCCGCTTGCCGCGCGGCGCGGCCAAACAGATGCAACACCGATTGCCTCAAAAGCCGCCAGCGCATATGGACGCCGCTGCCGGAGAATGTATCGGCGAAGGCGTGGATTTTTGACGCGTCGAGCTGCGGCAGGCCGGAAAGCAAGGCAAGCAGGTCGGCATACATGCCGAGCGCCCCCTGCCCCATTTCGAGCGCCACGCCGGGCGAACAGGCCGACAGCGCCGCCAGCGCGCGCAGATTTTCGGTCTCCGGCGCAACATGGCGCACGGCGGCGGTGAAATCGTCCGTTGATAGTGGCGCCATGCGCAGCGTCCGGCAGCGCGAGCGGATGGTCGGCAGCAGGCGTCCGGGATTATGCGACACCAGCAGCAGCACCGCCTGCGGCGGCGGTTCCTCGAGGATTTTCAACAGGGCATTGGCGGCGCTGGCGTTGAGAGCGTCGGCGGGATCGATGATGACGAGGCGCCACTGCCCCTCGCCCGGCGTCATCGCCATGAACTGCGGAATACGGCGCGCCTGCCCGACGGTGATTTCGTTGGCGAATTCCTCTTTTTTTTCATCGTATTCGGGTTCTATGACCAACAGGTCGGCATGGGAATTGGCGGCGATGCGGGCGGCGGTATTTCCTCCCCCTGCAGGGGGAGAGGAAGAAGCAAGCAGCGCCCGCGCAAACCGATACGCCAGCGTCGCCTTGCCGATGCCGCGCGGGCCGCCGATGATGATACCGTGCGCCGGCGCGCCGGAGGAGAGGCCGCGCAGAAGCTCCGCCTCGGCGGCCTGGTGGCCGAACAGTTCGGTGTTGGTGCGGGGGGTTAGCATATCATTAATCCTAACCGGGTATGAATAGCATCAACGATATGTTCATGTATTTTCTCTATTTTTCCCGCGGCATTCGCCACCACGCACCTGCCCGGCTCGGCTTGGGCGATGGACAGAAATCCGGCGCGGATGCGCTGGTGGAATTCGAGGCCGAGCGCCTCGAACCTGGTTTCGCCACCTCGTCTTTCCAATGCCCGTTTCAGGCCGATGGCGGGGTCGATGTCTAAAATAATCGTGAGGTCGGGCGCGAAATTACCCAGCGTCAGGTGGTGCAGCGAGCGGATATATTCCTCGGATAATCCCTTGCCGATGCCCTGATAGACCAGCGTCGAATCGGCGAAGCGGTCGCACAACACGGTTTTGCCTGCCGCCAGCGCCGGCTTGACGAGGCGGTTCACATGGTCGAGCCGCGCCGCGTAAAACAGCAGCGTTTCGGCCTCGGCGTTCCAGGCGTCCGCCCTGCCCTCGACCAGCAGCCTGCGGATTCTTTCCGCGCCGTCCGATCCGCCCGGCTCACGGGTTTTCATGCAGGAGACGCCGGCCTTCTCAAGCGATTCATGCAACAGGGTAAGCTGCGTTGATTTGCCGCTGCCCTCGCCGCCTTCAAAGGTGATGAACATTTTAAATCCTGTGAACTGCGTAGCCGTTGCGCAGGATACCCAGGAGATCCTGCGTCCGCGCTTCCGCCTTTGCCAGGGCTTCGGCGGACAGGTTACGCGCCGCGGGATTAGCGATGCGCATAATGGCTGACCACCGCCCACAGCCTGCCGAAGCCGGATATCCTGCCGACATCCTCGCCGGCGACCAGCGGGATGGATTGCGGCGCGAGATCGCCGGCCTTGACGATAAGGTCGGCGACGTGCGCTCCTTTGGCAACGGGCGCCGGAATCGGGCCAACGTATTTAAGCGTCATGGCGATGTTGGCGTCGCCGGCAGGCAACGTCAGCGTAACGTCGTTGCCGGCGACCAGCGGCAATAGCGCCTTGTTGCCGAACCAGACTTCGGCATCCGCCAGCTTTTGTCCCTTGCGGAGAATCGTTTTGTCCTCGAAGGCGCGGAATCCCCAGCGCAGCAGCTTGCTGCCCTCTTCGACGCGCTCGTTGTCGGTATCCATGCCATTCAGGACGAGCAGCAGGCGGCGCGCCTTTTGTCTGGCGGACAGGGTGATGCCGTAGCCGCCCTCCTCAGTATGGCCGGTTTTCAGGCCGTCGACGCCGATGTCATCGCCCAGGAGCCGGTTGCGGTTGCCCTGCGTGATGTGGTTATAGGTAAACGACCGTACGTCGAAATAATGATAATATTCGGGAAAATCGGTAATGATGCGCTCGGCCAGCGTTGCCAGGTCGCGCGCTGTCATCAGGTGGGTGGGATCGGGCAGCCCGGTGGCATTGGCGAAATGGCTGTGCGCCAGCCCAAGCGCCTTGGCGGTGCTGTTCATCTCGGCGACGAAGGCATCTTCCGTGCCGTCCAGCCCTTCGGCGACGACGATGCAGGCGTCGTTACCCGACTGGACGATGATGCCGTGAATAAGGTCGTCCACCGAAATGCTGTCGCCGAGGCCGACGAAGGTTTTGGATCCTTGCGTGCGCCAGGCTTTCTCACTGACGGTGAATTGGTCGTCGAGCTTTACGCGCCCGGCCTTGAGACGCTGAAACAGGATGTAAATTGTCATCAGTTTGCTCATCGACGACGGATGCATCTCCTCGTCGCCGTTCTTGTTGAGCAACACCGCGCCCGTGTTCATGTCAACCAGGAACGCCTGCCTGGCGACGGTGTCGATGGCATAGGCAGGTGACAGAGGCAAGGCAACCGTTATCACCAGAAACACGGCTGATTTGTACAACTTCCTGATTGTCTGACGCCCGACACCTGACACTTGATACCTCCCTTATTGATGCGTGATTCGCGCGTCGGCCACGCCGTGCGCGCGCGCTTTGGCCAGCGCGCTGCCGGCCTCCGCCTTACTGCTGAACGGCCCAAGACGGACGCGCCACCAATGTCTGCCGCCCATCGCCACCTCATCAACCGTGATCGGGGCAATGCCAGCCAGCGCCGCCGCCAGTTTCTGCGCGTTTTTCTGCGTGGAGAACGAGCCGGCCTGGATGATAACAGCGGATAATTTTTCAGCCGGCGTTTTCCCTGCCGCATGTTTCTTGACCGGTGCGGGCGGAGGCGCAGATTCCCGCACGGCGGGCGGATCCGGCAAGGTGACGTTATCGTCGGCCCAGGCCTGCCGCATCAGCCCTATGCTTCTGACCGGATGGCCGTCCTTGTCGGCGAGATTGGTGTCGGCGGAAGACTTCAGGTTGCTGCTGCTGACCGTCATCACCGGCGCGATGGGGGTTACCGTATCGCCGGCGTGTGTCTCATGCACGTCCGATTCGACAATCTGCGCCGGCGGCGGCGCGGCGGACGGCATGGCCGTTTCCCGGACGGGTTCGGCGGCCTCGTTATAGAACGCCATGCTGATCGGGTGGCCGGCGGTTTCCGAGCGGGCGATATAATCCTCGGTTTGTGCTTTCAGGAATTGCACGCGCACCTGCGCGATGCTCGAAATGCCAAGATCATGCGCGGCGCGTTTCGACAGGTCGATGATGCGGTTGCTGGCGAACGGCCCGCGGTCGTTGATGCGCACGATCAGGCTTTTGCCGTTGCGTAAGTTAGTGACGCGCACCAGCGACGGCATGGGCAGCGTCGGATGCGCTGCCGTCAGGTCGTTCTGGTTGAAAACCTCACCGCTGGCGGTTTTCCTGCCGTTGAAGCCGGGGCCGTACCATGACGCTTCGCCGATCTTGTCGTAGGTATCATCGTAGGATGGAAAATAGAGATTATGGCCGACGACGTAGGGCTTGCCCGTCTTTGTGCCCGGCAGAGGCGGCTGCTGCGCGCAGGCGGCGAGCAGCGCGGCAAGAGGCACCAGCCAAAAACTGAAACGGATACGCATTATTATCCTCCGATACGGTCGGCGAGCATGCCGACGGCGGTAGCAAAGTAGCGTGAGCGGTTCCATTTAAGCAAGACTTTATAATTGCCGTAGACGATATAAGGCGCGGCGTCATCACCCGTGCCTGCGAAAATCAGCGAGGCGGGGATATCCAGCGCCGGAAGCGGCGCGCCGTTTGCCTTTCGCACGCCGAGTTTCCGCCATGCCAGGAGCGATTTTTCCTGCGCGACGCCGGTCAGCCCGCGATTGAAATGTTTCGGCAGCTTGACCGCTCTTCCCCAGCCGAGGCGCTGGTTCCAACCCAATGATTTGAGGTAGTTGGCGATTGAGGCGAAGGCGTCGGCATCATCGTTCCAGATGTCGCGCTTGCCGTCATGATTATAATCGACGGCGTATTTCAGGAAGGTACTCGGCATGAACTGGCACTGCCCCATGGCGCCGGCCCAGGATCCGGTCATGTTTGCCGATGACATCCGCTCCTGCTGCAGGATGGCCAGCGCGTCGAGCAACTCATCGCGGAAAAAAGAGGTGCGGCGGCCTTCGTAGGCCAGCGTCGCCAGCGCGTCGATGGTGGAAAAATTGCCGGTGATTCCGCCGTAATTGGTCTCGATGCCCCACAGCGCCACGACGAAACGCGGCTGCACATGGTACTTGCGGCCGATTCGCTCAAGCAGGGAGCGGTGTCTGGCCAGCATCTCCCGTCCCTGCCGCACGCGTTTATCGGTGACGATTTTGGCGAGATACCGATGCAGCGTAAGTTGTGATTCCGGCTGCTTTCCGTCGAGAGTGATGACCTCTTCGTCCGGCGAAATGCCGCCCAGCGCATCCTCGATGACGGACTCGCTGACGCCTTCGCCGCGCGCATCGCGTCTGACGGCGTTCAACCAGCGGGAAAACGGCATATGATCCTGCAACACCTCGTGCGCGGATACCGTGCCTGGCAACAGCAGAAGAAGGAGGAGGAAAAAGGGCATGAAGAACGATGTAGCAGAACGGTAAAAAAAATAAAGCCCCGGGAAATTTCCCGGGGCTTTATACTCAGGGCGGGCGGCGATTAACCGCGCCGACCCCGAGGCGAATTACTTCGTTTCAGAGTCTTTCTTCATTTCGTCTTTCTTTTCGCTTTTCTTGCCTTCCTTTTTCTTGCCTTCCTTTTTCTTCACCGCGTGCTTCTTACCTTTGTGCATCTTGCGGCCATGATGCTTTTTCTTGTGTTGCGTCTCGCCCTTGGCGGCGTCGGTCTTGTCGCTCATGGCTTTGTCCATGGCGGCGCCCGGCGTGTCGGTGTAGGTTTCATCCTTGCCGGCGGCAGAAGCGTTATGGGCGGCAAACGGCGCAACAAAAGCAACGGCGAATGCAATCAGCGTAGCGGTTAACAAACGTTTCATGATGGTTCTTCCTTAAGTTGGGTTATACACATTTTTTAGGGTGCAGAATTTCTCTGACGGCGGTAACATAGCGCTCGTTTTATAATTTACAATAGATTTTATAGATGTTTGGCAGCGAGCCGGATGCACTGTTGCAAAAAAGTCTCGGCAGGCTGCCGCAGGTTCTCTGCGCCCGCAATTTACGGCATGACATTGATGATCTGGTAAAACCCATACTGCCAGCCCGGCCGGCGGTGGTGTTTGACCATAACACGGGAGAAGCGCTGGGCGAGCGCATATGCCGGGCATTGAAAGCCGTGCCGGTGCTGCTTGCCGGCAACCCCGCGGCGGACATGGAAACCGTGGACTATGTGCGCCGCGAGGCGGCGGAGTGCGCCGGGCTGGTGGCGGTGGGCGGCGGCACTATTAATGACATATGCAAATACGCCTCCTTCGCCGACGGCAAGCCTTATGTAGTGTTTCCCACGGCGGCTTCGATGAACGGCTACCTGTCGGCCAACGCCTCGATTGCCGTGGAGGGCTATAAGACCACCCTGCCCGCCCGGATGCCCGAGGCCGTGTTCTGCGATTTGTCGGTGATTGCCGGCGCGCCGGTGCGCCTGAGCAGAAGCGGGTTGGGCGACTCGCTGGCGCGGCCGACGGCGCAGGCCGACTGGCTGTTGTCGCATTTGTTATTGGGCACGGCTTACGATGAAACACCGTTTGCATTGCTAAAGCCGTTCGAGCCGCACCTGTTTGAAAACGCACGCGGCATCGGCAAGGGCGACATGGAAAGCATCGAAGCGCTGATGAAGGTGCTGTTGCTTTCCGGGCTGGGCATGACCATCGCCGGCGGCAGCTATCCGGCCAGCCAGGGCGAGCATATGGTGGCGCATGCGATGGAGATGCTTTCAGCCCGTCATTCCCGCGAAGGCGGGAATCCAGGTTCTTTTCACGGCGAGGAGATAGGGGTGACTACATTGGCCGTGAGTAAACGCCAGGAAGCGTTATTGAGAAAAAAGCCGACGTTATTGCCATTGCAATTTCCCACTGAAATTCTGGAAAAATTATGGGAAAAAAAAGCAATGGAAGAAGCTGATCAAACCTACAAAATCAAGCTGGCGCGCATTATTGAAAATGACCTGGATTCCCGCCTTCGCGGGAATGACGGATGGTGGGAAAGCATCGCCGCGCGGATTGAATCCATTATGCTGCCCTCGGCTAGCATCCAGGCCATCCTCAAGGCCGCCGACGCCCCCGGCACGCCGGAAGCATTGGGCTGGGACATGGGCGCCTATGCAACGGCCATGAATTATGCGCGGTTTCTGCGCGACCGGTTTACGTTTCTGGATTTGGAGTGAGCCGCCATTATCCGAATCGCAGCGATCCCGGGGAATGACGTTGCTACTCCTGGCTCACCCGGATGAGCGCCGCGCTGGCCCAGCAGGAAAGCGGCAGGCTGGCGCAAAGCAGGGCGGCCAGCGCGAGGATGGCGCCGTCGCCGCCGATGGCGGCCGGAATCAGCAGTGGAACATACAGCGGCAGCACGATAATCGCCTGCAATAACCCGCCCCGGCGCGCGCCGAGCGTCAGCGCCGCGGCGACGGAGCCGACGGCGATGAGGGTTGGCGTGACCAGGAGCAGCAGCAACAGCGTATCGAGAGTATGTTCCGCGCTGAGTCCGGCCATTATCGCCAGCAACGGCGACACGGCCAGCATCGGCGCGGCGCCGGCCGCCCACTGCCCGCAGATTTTCGCCAGCACCAGCGCTTCCAGCAGCGTCGGCTGCAACAGGTATTGCTCGAGCGTGCCGTCTTCATCATCGCGCTCGTAAAAAAGCGGCAGCATGGTCACCGCCGACAGCAGGAGCGCCACGCACATCACGGCGCCGGCATAGGCTTCGATGCCCTCCGGCCCGAGCGCGAAAGTGAACAGCGTCACGATGATGACGTAAAACGCCATGCCGCCCAGCGCGCCGCCGCCCTTGCGGAAGGCGAGCGTAATGGTCTGGGCGAGGATGAGGGGGAACATGGCGTTAATCCTGTGCGAGCCGGAGGCAAGGCGCAGTATCCTGTGCCATTGGATAAAGATCCTGCGCTGCCGCTTCGCGGCCCGCAGGATTGCAAAAATCACCCAGGAACAACGTATGCGCGGCGATGGCGGAATTCATGATATGCGAGGCGGCGACGACGATGCCGCCCTGCTGCACCCGCGATTCAATCAGGCTGGCGGTGAGCGTAACGGCCGCATCATCGAGGAAATTGGTCGGTTCGTCGAGCAGCCACAGGCGGCAGGGCGCAACCACCAGCCGCGCCAGCGCCACGCGGCGCCGCCAGCCGGCGGAAAGCTCCCCGGCGCGGGTGTCCCTGAAGATGCCCAAATCGTAGAACGCCAGCGCGGCGGGAACCAGCATCTCGGTGCCGTACAGTTTTGCCCAGAAGGAAAGATTTTCATGAACGGTGCACTCCAGCTTCACGGCGCTTTTGTGGCCGATAAGCATCAGGTCGCGCCTGAAACGCCCGTTATGCGCTATCGGCTCGCCGTTCCACAGCACCTGTCCCGAATCCGGTTCAAGCAGCCCGGCCAGAATCTTCAGCAAACTGGTCTTGCCGGAGCCGTTTGGGCCTTTCAGCAGCAGCAGCGCCCCTTCGGCCAGGCAGAAGCCCAGATTCCCGAAAAGGCGCTTATCGCCACGGATGCAGGTAATATTTTCGCAACTCAGCATAAACGAACATTTAACCATTGATCCCTAATACTATAGCGTTTCCAATCAGGTCTATTGCATAGGGAGTTTTCCATGGAACACAAGAGCAAGAATTCTTTCGCCAGCCGGTCGCAGCTTGATGCCGGCGGCAAAAGCTACGAGTATTTCAGCCTGCCCGCCACCTACAAGGCGATGAACCAGGATTTGAGCCGCCTGCCTTACAGCCTCAAGATATTGCTCGAAAACCTGTTGCGGCATGAGGACGGCGCGAGCGTCAAGGCGGATGACATCAGCGCTTTTGTTGACTGGTACATCAGTAAAACCTCCGACCGCGAGATTGCTTTTCGTCCGGCGCGCGTGCTTATGCAGGATTTCACAGGCGTTCCGGCGGTGGTGGATCTGGCTGCCATGCGCGACGCCATGCAGAAACTGGGCGGCGCTGCGGAGAAGATCAACCCGCTGTCGCCGGTGGATCTTGTCATCGACCATTCGGTGATGGTGGATAATTATGCCACGCCCGATGCTTTTGCCAAAAACGTCGACCTGGAAATGCAGCGCAACGGCGAGCGTTACGCCTTCCTGCGCTGGGGGCAGAAGGCGTTTGATAATTTCCGCGTCGTGCCGCCGGGCACCGGCATCTGCCACCAGGTCAACCTGGAATACCTGGCGCAGGGCGTGTGGGTGGATAACGGCGTCGCTTACCCTGATACGCTGGTCGGCACCGATTCGCATACGACGATGATTAACGGCCTTGGCGTACTGGGCTGGGGCGTCGGCGGCATCGAGGCGGAAGCGGCCATGCTTGGGCAGCCTGTTTCCATGTTAATTCCAGAGGTTATTGGATTTAAGTTAGTTGGCAAACTAAGAGAAGGAACGACGGCTACCGACCTCGTTTTGACCATCACGCAAATGCTGCGCAAAAAAGGCGTCGTCGGCAAGTTCGTTGAGTTCTACGGCGACGGGCTGGACCACCTGCCGTTGGCCAACCGGGCGACGATTGCCAACATGGCGCCGGAGTACGGCGCGACCTGCGGCATTTTCCCGATTGACGCCGAGACGATCAATTACCTGAAGCTCACAGGCCGTGCGCCTGACCGCGTGGCCTTGGTCGAGTCCTATGCCAGAGCGCAGGGGTTATGGCGCGATAAAAATTACAAGGAACCGGTCTTTACCGATACGCTCGAACTTGACGTGGGAACGGTCGAAGCCTGCCTCGCCGGGCCGAAACGCCCGCAGGACAAGGTGCTGCTGTCGGCGGCGCATACGTCGTTTACCGAAGCATTGCCCGATCTTGACAAGGATAAAAAAACGCCCGCCGGGAAACGCATCCAGGTGGGAAAATTCGGCATGGGGCATGGTGACATCGTGGTCGCCGCCATTACGAGCTGCACCAACACTTCCAATCCTTACGTCATGATGGCCGCCGGGCTGGTGGCGCGCAAGGCCGCCGCCAGGGGGCTGCGCCCCAGGCCGTGGGTCAAGACCTCGCTGGCGCCGGGATCGAAAATCGTCACTGAATATTTCGCCGCCTCCGGATTGCAGAAAGATCTGGACGCCATCGGCTTCAACCTCGTCGGCTACGGCTGCACGACCTGCATCGGCAATTCCGGCCCGCTGAAAGATGAAATCGAAATGGCGATCAAGGATAACGGGCTGGTCGTCGCCGCAGTGCTCTCCGGCAACCGCAATTTCGAGGGGCGCATCCACCCGCTGGTGAAAGCCAATTATCTCGCTTCGCCGCCGCTGGTCGTCGCCTATGCGCTGGCCGGCAGCATGAACATCGACATTACGAAAGAACCTCTCGGCACCGGCAGCGACGGCAAGCCGGTGTACCTCAAGGACATCTGGCCAAGCAACGCCGAAGTGGCGAAAATCGTGCAGGAATGCGTCACCGCCGAGATGTTCAGGCGCAAATACGCCGACGTGTTCGCCGGCGAAAAAGCCTGGCAGGCCATCGACGCCGGCACGGGAAAAACCTATAGCTGGCAGGGCAAGAGCACATACGTTCAGAACCCGCCGTATTTCGAGGCGATGAGCAAGGGCGCCACCGACGGCTCGCATGACATCGTCAACGCGCGCATCCTCGCCATATTCGGCGATTCCATCACCACCGACCATATCTCGCCCGCCGGCAATATCGCCAAGTCCAGCCCGGCCGGGCAGTATCTCATCGAGCACGGCGTCGATCCGGCGGACTTTAACTCTTACGGCGCACGGCGCGGCAATCACCAGGTGATGATGCGCGGCACTTTCGCCAACATCCGCATCAAAAATGAAATGCTGCCGGGCGTCGAGGGCGGGTTCACGAAATCCATCCCCGGCGGGGAACAAATGAGCATTTACGACGCCGCGATGAAATACAAGGCGCAGCGCACAAGGTTGGTCGTTATCGCCGGCAAGGAATACGGCACCGGAAGCTCGCGCGACTGGGCGGCCAAGGGCACGCGGCTGCTCGGCGTCGAGGCGGTCATCGCCGAGAGCTTCGAGCGCATCCACCGCAGCAACCTGGTCGGCATGGGCGTGTTGCCGCTGACCTTCCACGGCGAGCAGACCCGCAAGACGCTTGCCCTCACCGGCGAGGAGACGATTACGCTCAAAGGCCTGGCCGAGGGTATCAAGCCGCGCATGAAAGTGGACATGCAGATTACCTATAAGGACGGCACAGCCAAAACCGTTCCCCTGCTCTGCCGCATCGATACGCTCGACGAACTTAATTACTATAAAAACGGCGGCATCCTGCAATATGTGATGAAAAACTTGTTGAAAACAGGGTGAAACACAGCTAATTAACGACAATTTATCATTAGCAACGAGAGGGGGCAGTTATGGGCAATCTGCAAGAGCCTTGGGAAATTACAGAAGCCATTAATTTTTTAAAAGAATGTGCTACGAAGATAAGTATCGATCCCGACAATTATGGCATCAAGGTGACAATCCAGACGCAGGCAGGCGGGGAGGAAAAAGAGAAATTGAAAAGCAGTGCTCTTGGTGCATTTAGAACGTTATTTGCTAATGCTGATAGCAAAGAATTAAAAATTTTTGCCAGTTCCATCACGGGTGCCGTTATTCTCGAAGCTGCGCATCTGGACAAGCGTGAACAAACTAAAGCGGCAATCAAAACTTTGACGGAGGTTGGAGACATGATGAAGCGGAACGGTATTGGCGGAGGCCGGCAAAGATAATCTCTTCTACTCCACTCTGGCGCACAGGGATAAAATACGCTAGATACACAAAGCATGAGTGACCAGACATCCCAAGCCGCCGCCGACCTGACGCGCATCATCGTGCTGATTTACGGACTGCTGGACAGCGGCGGGCCGTTCTGGCTGTTCGCCGCCGTCAAGCCCGCCTGCTACCAGCCGTTCCTCGCCGCCCAGAAACAGGGCGCGCTTGATATTTATCATTTTGGTTCTTATGGAGAAATTATCGTTTCCGGCGAAGGGCGCACGCCGCCGGACACCATCACCTTAAAGGTCGCCGAAATGTATCAGACCGACCCCGAAACGCTGATGCAGGCGATGAAGGATGACAAAACGTCATATGCCGAAACGCAATCTTCATGAAATTGCAACATACTTTTACCAGAGGGTATGGTATAGTGAGAATGTGAGAAGTGTTAATGCAATGATAAACAAGGAGGAACTTCCATGAATGAGATTGTCGGCGAAGGGTCGAAAATAAGCTGGGGCAAGGTGCTCGCCGGTGCGGCGATTGCTACCGGCGCCGTTTTGTTCGGCGGTATTATGATAGAGCAACTGCCGGAAACCATCGGTGTGGCGCTCAAGGCAATCGGCACGAAAATCGCCGAATGGGCAGGCAGCATTACCGCCGCGAAAGCGCCGGAAATCAGCGCGGCAACCGTTGAAATAGTAAAAAAGGTCGTCGGCGCCGGGCTTATCGGCGGCGGCGTCGCCTATCTCATGGGCGGCAAGAGCGCCCAGGCATATGAACCGGCCTATGCCGCAGCGAGCGATGAGTCTTTCACCATGAAGGAAGATATGCGCCGGATGCAGGGGCTGATGGTGGCGCGCGCCGCCGCCGCCGGCAACCCGCAGGCGCAGGCGATGCTGTCGCAGCAGATGGGACGGGCGTAACGATGGGCGGACGGCCGCAGGTGCATAATCCCGACGATGTTGCCCGCGTCGTCATGCTGGCGTTCGGGAATATGGAGAGCGGCGGGGCGTATTGGTGCTATGTGGCGGTGAAGCCGAGCCGCTATGAGGAGTTCAAGCGGGCGATGGAAAGTCGGAAATACAATATGCAGAATTACGCGAAGGACGGCTATGGCGAGGTGGTGGTTTCCGGCGAAGGCGCGCTGCCGCCGCAGGACGTCACCCGGCAGGTGGCGCGGATGTTCAACGTGCCGGTCAAGGAATTATTCGCCGACGCCGACCCGATCGTGCTGATTAATAAGAAGATCAAACAGATCAATGAGGAGGCCGCTCAATGATTGGTCCTATTAAATATATCGAGGGAGTAATGCGTTTGGGCGTAGGCATCGCACCGAATCAGGAACCAAATATTTCGTGGAATGTTAACGGTGCTAACCTAGGCGACCTTACGCCAGCCGGTAGTCCGTCTCCTATTGGAAAATCCAGGAATCGTTAGCGCTTCGCCCGTTTCTTTTGCTGCTGCGCCGGCGGCGCTTCTTCTTCTTTTTCCCCGAACATCGCGCCGAACGGATTGAACATCTGGATGGTTTTTTCGAACAGCGCGACGTTCTGGCGCGTCATTTCCTCCAGCGGGTTGAACGGCGAGAAGCCGCCTTCCACCGCCGCCTTGTCCATCGCCTTGCCGACCATGCCGCTCATGCGCTCCCGGTTGCTCATAAAGCTTTTCATGCTGGCTTCGAGGTAATGCTGCAATACCGTTTGCATCTTGTCGTCGTAAAAGCGGATGACCGAGCGCAGAAAGCTGGTCGGAAGGATTTGCGCGCCTTTGGCTTCCTGCTCGAAGATAATCTGGGTGAGCACCTGGCGCGTTAAATCCTGCCCGGTTTTGGCGTCGAGCACGATGAAATCCTCGCCCAGTTTGACGCGGGCGCAGAGATCGTCCAGCGTGATGTAGGCGCTGGTGCCGGTGTCGTAAAGCCTGCGGTTGGCATATTTCCTGATGACGACAGGCTTGGGTTGGGCGGTCATGGATGCACCTTTAGGTGTAGACGGGCAAGCATAAAACGTATAGGTTTAAATACCATTAATTACTGTACTTAGCAATGGTTATTCCGCTATGCAGCAACCCCCCTATCAGCAGATGGCCAGGGAATTCATGGATTTATGGCAGAAGCAGGTGGCTTCGGTCATGAGTGACAAGGAGTTTATCCGCGCTATGCTGGACATCGTCCAAACCATGCAATCACCCCATGCCGCCGCAACCGCCACCGCTTCCGCTTCCGACCCTTCCCCTGCAGTTGATGCTGACGCTGGGCTGCTGGCTCAGCTCGCCTTTCGCATGGAGATGTGCGAGCGCCGCCTCGCCGATCTTGAAGCCCGCAAAAACCCCGCCGCAAAACGCAAGGCTCAGAAGCGCACTGGCCGAGGAAGCAAAAAACCGCGCCGCTGATTTTCTTTCCGGCGTGCTGCGCTACATGGAAGCGCCATATGCGCGGGATGTCGCCGAGCCGCCCTGCATCTGGAAACGCGGGAATGCGAGAGTGCTGGATTATGGAATGAGCCGTGGAACGTGGGACGTGGAGCGTGGCAAATCTCCTGCCACGCGCCACGCGCCACGCCGCGTCACGGTCTTATTCATTCCCTCCCTCATCAACCGCTATTACATTCTGGACATTGAGAAAGAGCGCAGCCTGCTTAGGTTTCTGGCCGCACAAGGGCTGCGTCCCCTGGTATTGGACTGGGGCGCGCCGGGCGAATTCGAGCAACCGTTCGGCTGCGGTGATTACATAACGGACATCCTGAATCCGGCGATCGATTTTCTGGCCGGGGCGGCGGGGAATCCCATCGCGCTGGTCGGCTATTGCATGGGCGGGAATCTTGCGCTGGCGGCGGCGCAGTTGAAGCCAAAACAGGTGAGCGCGCTGGCCTTGCTTGCGACGCCGTGGGATTTTCATTGCAAGGAGTTCAAGCCGTTCGTGATTGAAAAACAGTGGCTGCCGATGATTGAAAAAACCATCACTTCGCGGAAGATGCTGCCGGCCGACATCGTCCAGTCGCTGTTTTACATGACCGACCCGTGGGTGTTCGAGCAGAAATTCCGCCGCTTTGCCGGCCTCGCGGAAGATAGCCGCGCCATGCGGGATTTCATCGCGCTTGAGCATTGGGTCAATGACGGCGTGCCGATGACGGCGAACGTGGCGCGCGATTGCCTGCTCGGCTGGGCGCAGGAAAATATCGTGGCGCGTGGCGCATGGCGCGTGGCGGGTAAAAAGATTGATCCGAAAAAAATCAGGATTCCGGCCTTCATCGCCATGCCGCAGAGCGACCATGTCGTGCCGCTGTCCTGCGCGATGCCGTTGGCGCAGATGATGAAGAATGCCACCATTTCCCGCCCTTCCAGCGGCCATGTCGGCATGATGGTCGGCAGCCGCGCCAAAAAGGAATTATGGCAGCCGCTGGCGGAATGGTTGAGCGGTATCGTATGACGGCCTTTAACTTTACTTGCTTTTAAGATATTATTCGTAAATCTCCCGAAGAAAGATCAAAAACTCCGCATGATGGTATAAATTCAACCCACTATGTATTCTTTAGAAACCAAAAACCAAAGCCGCACCATTCCGCAATCCGCCGCCCGCATTGACCATGAGGCGGAAATAAACCGCCTGCGGCGCGAGATGAACGCCGTTATCCTGGCACACTACTACCAGGAGGACGAGATTCAGGACATTGCCGACCATGTCGGCGATTCTCTCGATTTGGCGCGGCGCGCGGCGGAAACCAAGGCCGACGTCATCGTCTTCTGCGGCGTGAAATTCATGGCCGAGGGCGCAAAAATCCTCAACCCGGAAAAACTGGTGCTGCTCCCCGACCTGAAAGCCGGCTGCTCATTGGAGGAATCCTGCCCGCCGGAAGCATTCTCGGCGTTCACGGCGCGCCATCCGGATCATGTCGTCGTCACCTACATCAATTGCTCGGCGGAAGTGAAGGCGCTGTCCGACATCATCGTCACCTCCACCAACGCCGAGGCGATACTCCGGCAAATCCCCGAAGATGAAAAAATCATTTTTGCGCCGGATAAATATCTGGGTGCGTATCTCATGAAAAAGACCGGTCGCGACATGCTGCTGTGGCAGGGCACCTGCATCGTGCATGAGCGATTTTCGGAACAGGCGTTAATCACGCTGAAAACCCGCCACCCGCAGGCCGCCGTTATCGCTCATCCGGAATGCCCGCCGGCGCTGCTTTCACACGCGGCGCATATCGGATCAACGTCCTCACTGATTAAATACACTGAGCAGCGTCCGGGGAGTGAATTCATCGTACTGACCGAACCGGGCATCCTGCACCAGATGAAAAAACGCTCGGCGGGCAGCACGTTTCACGATGTGCCGGGCATCTCCGGCGGCGCCTGCGTATCCTGCAATGCCTGCCCGTACATGAAGCTCAACACGCTGGAAAAAATTTACGCCTGCATGAAAGACCGCGCGCCTGCCATCGAGCTTTCACCGGAACTCATTGCCGCCGCCCGCAAACCGCTGGACAGGATGCTGGAGATGAGCCGGGGAGCGGGAAGTCCATCACCTGCTGAATTGTGACGATGGCTACTGTGCCAGCACCTCTGCGTACACTTTCAGCGTCTGGTCGCACATTGTTTCGAGGGAAAACTGCCGGGCGTGATGCGCCGCCTGTTCGGCCATTTCCTGCATGGTGAAATTATCCAGCGCCAGCGCG
>JAGWIM010000142.1 GCA_028873525.1 Pseudomonadota bacterium | reverse complement strand
TGGAAGTGGCTGTTTATCTATCCCGAACAGAATATTGCGACCGTCAACCAATTGGCTATTCCAGCGGGGAAATCTGTACATTTTTCCATTACATCGGCAAGCGTGTTCAATACGTTCTTTATCCCTCAGCTTGGCTCGATGATTTACGCCATGCCGGGCATGATATCACAACTGTATTTACAGGCTGACCAGCCGACCATTCTCCTGGGTGAATCCGCGCAATTCAGCGGTGACGGATTCTCCGGCATGCATTTCCAGGTGCATAGCCTGGATGACGCGGCATTTAAGGCATGGGTTAGCCAGATACGCGCAAATGGGACCGTCCTCAACCAGTCAAGCTACGCCGCGCTGGCGCAGCAGAGCAGCGATGTAAAACCCGCCGGCTACAAATCCGTCGATTCAAGATTATTCAGCGACATCGCCGCCGGAAAACTCGGTCCCGCGCCCGGTCCGCAGCCGGAAGGAGCGCATGCCGGACGAGAAGAAACTGGTGCAGGGAGTAAGTAATGTTCGGTAAATTAAGTTGGTCAGCCATACCCTTCGATCAGCCGATTCCGCTGATTACATCCATCGTAGTAATTGCCGTCATTCTCGGCACTCTCATTTTCGTCACCGTCAAAGGTTGGTGGCCGTATCTATGGCGCGAATGGATTACCACGGTTGACCATAAACGCATCGGCATTATGTACATCCTGCTTGGCGTCGTCATGCTGATTCGAGGCTTCGCCGATGCGATCATGATGCGCACGCAGCAGGCAATCGCCATCAATGCGCCCGGCTACCTGCCCCCAGAACATTACGATCAGATATTCAGCGCGCACGGCGCGATCATGATTTTCTTTGCCGCCATGCCGCTGGTTATCGGATTTATGAATTTCGTCGTTCCGCTTCAGCTGGGCGTGCGCGACGTCGCCTTCCCGACGATGAACTCGGTAAGTTTCTGGCTGACCTCCGCGGGTGCTTTATTGGTGAATGTTTCACTGTTCGTCGGGGAGTTCGCGCGCACCGGCTGGATTCCTTATCCCCCCTTAAGCGAGACCACCTATTCGCCTGGCGTCGGGGTGGATTATTACCTATGGGCCGTTCAGATTTCAGGAATAGGAACGATGTTGACCGGCATCAACTTCGTCACCACCATTCTCAAGATGCGCTGCAAGGGCATGAGCTATATGCGTATGCCCATGTTCTGCTGGACGGCCTTCGCTTCGAGCCTGATGATCGTCGCCGTTTTCCCCATTCTCACCGCGACATTGGCGATGCTGACGCTTGATCGCTATTTCGGCTTTCATTTCTTTACCAATACGGCCGGCGGCAACCCGATGATGTTCATGAATCTCATCTGGGCATGGGGACATCCGGAAGTCTATATTCTGGTCTTACCGGCTTTCGGTATCTTTTCGGAGGTCTTCTCTACCTTCTCCGGCAAGCCGTTGTTCGGCTACCGCTCCATGGTGGCGGCGACCTTGTTTATCTGTATCGTTTCCATGACAACCTGGCTGCATCATTTCTTCACCATGGGCGCCGGCGCCGCCGTGAACACGGCCTTTGGCATCTCCACCAGCATCATCGCCGTGGGTACGGGCGTCAAAATTTACAACTGGATCTTCACCATGTATGGAGGGCGTATCCGCTTTGAGACGCCTATGCTGTGGTCAATGGCGTTCATCTTCACTTTCGTCATCGGCGGTGTGACCGGTGTCCTGCTCGCCGTGCCGCCAGCCGATTATGTGGTGCATAATTCGATGTTCCTGGTCGCGCATTTCCACAACGTCATCGTCGGCGGCGTCGTTTTCGCCATCTTCGCCGGATACGAATACTGGTTCCCCAAGGCATTCGGCTTCCGGCTACACCCCGGTTGGGGCAAGGCGGCATTCTGGTTCGCCCTGATCGGCTTCTGGGTGACGTTTGCGCCGTTATATGTGGTAGGCATGCAGGGCATGACGCGCCGGCTCCAGCATATCGATATCGAGCCCTGGCGGCCGTATATGCAGGTGGCACTGGTCGGCGTTGGCTTTCTGATTATCAGCGCGCTTTGCCAGGTCACGCAATTAGTCGTCAGCATCATTCAGCGCGACCGCTTACGCGACGTGACGGGCGACCCCTGGGACGGGCGCTCACTGGAATGGGCAACCCCGTCACCCGCGCCTTTCTTTAATTTCGCGGTTACGCCTGATGTCGAGGGCGAGGAAGCCT
>JAGWIM010000064.1 GCA_028873525.1 Pseudomonadota bacterium | reverse complement strand
GCCATAACCGTATACGTCATAGGCCAACTGACATGCGACGCCAGATAAAGAGCGCCGGCGCTTGAGGCGATCATGCCGATGCGGTAACCAAGTACGACCACTGCCGCCCCGGCGCCCTGTTGCTGCGGCGAAAGCAGTTCAACGCGGTAGGCGTCAATGACGATGTCCTGGCTGGCCGAACAGACGGCGACCAGCAGCGCGAATGCCGCCGTCAGCCAGGGAGAGAGCGTCGGATCAGCCAGACCAAGCAGCGCAATGGATGCCGCCAGGGCAAGTTGCGTGGCGAGCAACCAGCCGCGCCGCCGCCCTAGCCGTTTCGATAGCAGCGGAAATTCAATGCCGTCCATCAGCGGCGACCACAGAAATTTAAGCGCATAGGGCGTGGCGACGGCGGCGAACAGCCCGATGGCCGCCGTGCCGACGCCTGCTTCGGTCAGCCATACCGACAGCGTTGAAGCGGTCAGCGCCAGTGGCAGCCCGCTGGAAAACCCGAGGCAGGCGATGGCGACAATGCGGGGATGAAGATAGAGCTTAAGCGGGTTCATAATTTAAGGCTTGATTTTTAGCGCTCGGTGCATTGTGGCGCACACTGATTTTCGGCCGGGCACGGTCTTGTTGCATAAGGCGGTATGAAGCACAAGCGCCATGATTTTATCGCCGTTGGGTGGTGGCGCGCATAGGCTGGTGCCGCCGGGCTTCGGCATTTGTCAATCGCCCCGGCTTTCACCGTCGCTTCACCCCTTTGGTCTATTTCCGCTAATTCCTGATAGACTTTACATGCTGTAATCTTGTACCCTTGCCCGCGGACGTTCTCTCCGGTTACGCTCGGAGAATATCGGCCGCTTCAGTAAATCGCTCCTGCATTATGCAACAATGCCAAATGTGATAACAGCAGGAACCGTATTTTAATAATTAACCGGACCCCGCCATGCGGCGAGGATGGAGAATGATATGACACAAGCGCAAGGCATCATCACGCAAGTCACCGGCGCGGTGATCGACGTGAAATTCCCGCACGGGCATCTGCCCGCCATCTTGAACGCGCTCGAAACCGACAATCACGGCAACCGGCTGGTGCTGGAAGTGGCGCAGCATCTCGGCGAATCGGAGGTGCGCTGTATCGCCATGGATTCGACCGACGGCTGCACGCGCGGCCAGGCGGTGGCCGACACGGGGGCGGCAATTTCAATGCCGGTCGGGCGCGAGACGCTGGGGCGCATCCTGAACGTCATCGGCGAGCCGATTGACGAGCGCGGCCCGGTGGGCAACAAAAAAACCGCGCCGATTCACGCCAAGGCGCCGGAATTCGTTGACCAGTCCACCAAGACCGAAATTCTTGTCACCGGCATCAAGGTCGTCGACCTGCTTGCGCCTTACGCCAAGGGCGGCAAGGTCGGCCTGTTCGGCGGCGCCGGCGTGGGAAAAACAGTGCTCATCATGGAGCTTATCAACAACATCGCCAAGGCGCACGGCGGATTTTCGGTGTTCGCCGGCGTCGGCGAGCGCACGCGCGAAGGCAATGACCTCTACCATGAAATGATCGAATCGAAGGTTATCAACCTTGAAGACTTCAGCAAATCGAAAGTGGCGCTGGTCTACGGCCAGATGAACGAGCCGCCGGGCGCCCGCGCCCGCGTCGGTCTTTCCGGCCTCACTTTGGCCGAATATTTCCGCGACCAGGAAGGCCAGGATGTATTGTTCTTCGTCGACAACGTGTTCCGCTTCACGCAGGCCGGTTCTGAAGTCTCGGCGCTTTTGGGCCGCATTCCGTCCGCCGTGGGTTACCAGCCGACGCTCGCCACCGACATGGGTACCATGCAGGAGCGCATCACTTCGACCAGGAAAGGTTCGATCACCTCGGTGCAGGCCATTTACGTTCCCGCCGACGATTTGACCGATCCGGCACCCGCCACCTCGTTTGCTCACCTGGACGCCACCACCGTGCTGTCGCGCCAGATTGCGGAATTGGGTATTTATCCGGCGGTCGACCCGCTCGATTCCACTTCGCGTATGCTCGATCCGCAGATCATCGGCGAGGAACATTATAACGTGGCGCGCGAAGTGCAACGCGTGCTGCAAACCTATAAATCGCTGCAGGACATCATCGCCATCCTGGGCATGGACGAGCTTTCCGAGGAAGATAAAATGGTGGTGGCGCGGGCGCGCAAGATTCAGCGCTTCCTGTCGCAGCCCTTCCATGTCGCCGAAGTCTTCACCGGCTCGCCCGGCAAGCTGGTTGACATCAAGGATACCATCGCCGGATTCAAGGGCATCGTCGAAGGCAAGTATGACGACCTGCCGGAATCAGCCTTCTACATGGTCGGCGGCATCGAGGAAGCGGTTGCCAAAGCGAAGAAAATGGCTGAGGCGGCTTGATTGGGTAATGGGTCATTGGAAAGAGTGGTAACTGGAATGAATACCGTGACTATCTTGGGCTTAATAGGGTTCATTGCCTTTATCATTTTATATTTTTTTCCCAGCATATTCGCCTATCGAACAAATCATAGAAACAAACGATCGATTTTAGTCTTGAATATATTTATGGGCTTCACGTATGTAGGATGGGTAGCTTGTTTGCTCTGGGCTGTTTACAAAGAAAAAGTGATAGCGCCTCAGTTTGAAAAATGACTTGATTGGATGATGGTTGGCTGTATTTTTAAAAGCTTGCTTGTGAGCAAGCCTGTTTAAACATAAGGAGCTTTTATGGGGAAAAACGTAATAAATTTCGACTTGACTGAATCCGATCCTGACTTAAAACTTGGCCTGACATGCGATATCGAAATAAACAATGAGAGTGGCAATACACTTCAAGATATTCTTAAATCAACTGCTGAGGCTTTACGGACTATTGCAGCACAGATTGAAGCAGATGAGTTAGATAGCGGCCACCACCCGATTAAAACTCCAAGCGGAGAGAAAATCGGTGAGATCTACCTTGATCGCCACGCAACAAGGCAACTATAAGCATTGCAGTTCGCCACTTTGTTTACCCCAAGCTATAGGAAAGTCACGTTGGATTTCAAACTGAGACACTACCGAAAAAGTATTATCTTAAATTCCAATTACCAATTACCGGAGTTCTAATTACCATGTTACTCAACATCATCGCCCCTGAAAAAACGCTCTTTGAAGCCGAAGCCGAGATGGTCACCATCCCCGGCACGGAAGGCGTATTCGGCGTGCTGCCGCGCCACGTGCCGTTTATTTCCTCGCTCAAAGCCGGTACCATCATCATTGATATGGCGGATGGCAAGCAGCAAAAAATCGAAGTAACCGATGGATTTGCCGAGGTGACGCCGGAGCGGGTAACCGTGCTGATTTCTTCAGCTCTCCCCCTGGGGGGTTAGGCGGCCCCGGTTATTTTGACCGGGGGAGTCGCGCCTGATGGTATCCCCCGTCTCGGTTTTCCTAAGATTTGCCATGCGCGCAAGCCTGAGGAAAACCGTCCTCTCCCCCAGGGGGAGGGGAGAAAGGCACACATCTTGCTACTTTACCTCCCATGACCGATGCCAATGCCGTATCCGCCCCGCTTAAGCTGACTATTCACCCGCTGCCGCAGGCGGCGCAAGGGACGTTCTTAAGCGGCGCCGGCAACGCGCCCACCTTCAAGGATCTGCTCGACACCATCAACCCGCTGGAGCATATCCCCATTATTTCCAGTATTTACCAGTCCATCACCGGCGATACGCCTTCGACCGGATCCCGGTTGGCCGGCGGCGCATTGTTCGGCGGGCCGCTGGGATTTGCCGCGTCACTGTTCAATGCTATCCTCAAAAGCGGCACCGGCGCGGATTTGGAAGGCAACGTCATGGCCGCCATCGAAGGCAGGCCGGTACCGGCATTGCAGACCAGTCAGGCAACACAGGTGGCATCAGATAGCCCGCTCAATTATATGAGCGCCAATCAGCGCGCCAGTTATGATGCATATGTATCCTCATCCCGTGCGACGCAAAGCGGAGGCACGGGGTCTGTTACGGCCTGAGATCCTGTGCCAGCGTTTATCAGCGCGCCGCAGGATCTATGCCAAACAGCGCGCGCCCGACTCTCACGCAGGTGCTGCCCATCCTGACCGCCGTTTCAAAATCCTCGCTCATGCCCATGCTGAGTTCTTTTAGGCCATGGCGTTCGGCGATTTGCCTGAGCAATGCGAAATGCGGCGCGGCAGGCCGCCCGGCGGGCGGGACGCACATCAGCCCGACGATCGGTAACCGCAATGCCCGGCACTGCGCGATGAGCGTATCGGCTTCTTTGGGAACGACGCCGGCTTTCTGCGGCTCTTCGCCGGTGTTGACCTGGATGTAGAATTGCTTTTCCTGAATCCCGAATCCCGAATCCCGGATCCTGGCGATAGTTTCCGCCAGTTTCGGCCGGTCAATGGTTTGAATGACGTCAAACAGCGCCAGCGCTTCCGCCGCCTTATTGGTCTGAAGCGCCCCTATGAGATGAAGCCGGACATTTGGATGGCGCGCTTTCAGCGCCGGCCACTTCGCTCCCGCCTCCTGGACGCGGTTTTCGCCGAAATCAGCCACCCCGGCGTCAATGGCTTCCATAATAGAAGAGACCGGCTGGCCTTTGACGGCAGCGAGGAGCGTCACCTGACTGACTGTAAACAGGCTATTTTTTCTTGATTTTTCTATGCTCTTGCGCAATGCGGCGCAGGATGAGACGACGGACATGATGACAACAATGCCTTATTTTTTCCGTATAATTAATAAATCATTAAAAAAACGATGTTTGCGCCACCAATTTGTTGCCATATTGCAACAGAGGTGGTGAAAAACCTCCATTTTTATCTTCCTTCCGCCGATACGGCTTGCAAGAGCGATGCGTTTGCTTAATAACGGTGCGAGGTAAATGCACAGGGTCATTGTACTTTGTGTAGCCTGGATTATCTAGTCACAAGATTTTAACTCTGCAAAGGGAACATACACATGAAAAAACTTCTTCTCGGTACCACCACCCTCATCGGCGCAGCCAGCCTGCTCGCAGGCGCTGCTTTCGCCGATAGCCCGAAAGTTACCGTCGGCGGCTACGCCAACTTCGAAGCCGGTTACACGAATGATAACCTGGACACGCATACCACCGTGCACCCGGACGGCGCCAACCAGCGTCCGCAGGCCTTCCGCAACGACACGCAGATCAATTTCAAGATTGACGGCAAGAGCGACAGCGGCCTTGGTTATGGCGGCGAGGTTGACCTGCTGGCCGATACGTCGACCGACGTGCAGCGCCGCGGCTTCAACGCAAGCAAGACCTTCATCTATACGGACGGCGACTGGGGTCGTTTTGAGCTGGGCACCAATGTCGGCGCTGACAGCGCGCTGGCAGTGAACGCCGGCACCATCGCCCGTGCCACCGGCGGCATCAACGGCGACTGGAGCTATTTCGCCAACGCCGCCAACCAGTATCTCGCCGCGGCGGAACTGCCGTTGCAGTACGGTGTGACCGGGGTGAATTCGCATGTTGGATATGTCACTGCCGGCGGCGCCGCCGCATCCAGTGAAGGCAACCAGTTGGGCGATCACCAGGAAGAAAACCTCAGCAAGGTGACGTATTATACGCCGCGCTTCGCCGGTTTCCAGTTGGGCGTCAGCTACCTGCCTGATCAAACCAATACCGGTCAGGGCAGTGCGACTCCTGCGGTTCCCAATCCGTTTGGTCCCAACCGCACTACCGGGAATGACGGCCTGTCGGCGAATATCTTCACCGGTGGCGTGAATTATGACAACAAGTTCGGCGATGTCGGCACGACACTGGCCGTTACCGGTGAATGGGGACATGCCCAGGATTCCACCTATGAAAACCTGGCGGCGTGGGAAGCCGGCGGCAAGCTCGCCTACATGGGCTTCAGTCTTGCCGGTTCTTACGGCAGTTGGGGCAGCAGCAATCAGCTCAAAGCTGACCATGCCAACAATAGCCATTACTGGGATGTCGGCGGCGCGTATGAATACGGTCCGTTCGCTACCAGCTTGACATACCTCAACAGCCAATTTTCTTGCGGTACGGCTATTGACGCCGCTGGCGGCGCCAACGGAGATTGCGCTGCGGCAGGCACCAACAAGTTCCAGAACACGTCGCTGGGAGTTGACTACAAGCTGGCCCCCGGCCTGACGCCGTATGCTGAAGTCAGCTATTATAATGAGAATGCTCCCGGCACCGCGACTGACAACAAGGGTTATGTTGGCATCGTCGGTACCCAGTTGAACTTCTAATCAACTCTTTTTTAGCCTGAACTTCGGGGCGATGCTGTTGCATCGCCCCTTCTTTTTGTATAGGATTGCCATCCCGTGCCTATGTTTTTTGCCTTCGCAAAAGGACATGCCACGGGATGACGAAAGAAATGATACATATGATACGCAATATTCTCCTGATGTGCGGCCTTGTGGCCTTGCTCTCCGCCTGTTCCGGCGGTTCCGGCGACACAACCACGGTACCGCAGGACCAAATCCTGGCGCGACAGGAACGCAACGGCAGCCTGACCGGCGAGGAAGGCGGCTTCACGCTGCTGGGCGGCGGCCATAAAACCGAAGAAGGAACAGGCGGCGGCGGCATTGGCGTCAACGGCTATCTGTGGCGCGCCACGCTTGATACGCTCTCCTTTATGCCGCTGGTATCCGCCGACCCGTTCGGCGGCGTTGTCATCACTGATTGGTACGAAGATCCAAAAGCGCCGGGTGAGCGTTTCAAGGTCAACGCGCTCATCCTGGATAAAACGTTGCGCGCCGACGGCATAAAAATCACCGTATTCAAGCAGAAAATGCAAAACGGCGCCTGGCGCGACGAGAAAATTGATGCCGCGCTGGAACATTCGCTGGAGGACGCTGTGCTGACGCGCGCGCGTCAGATCAAGGTGGCACAGTTGGGGAAGTAAGTTAAAATCCTGCGGCGAGCGAAGGCGAGAGCGCAGAACCTGATGCAATGGATAAAGATCCTGTGCAGCCGCTTCACGCGGCTCACAGGATGAGGACATATGACCGACCCGCAAATCCCCCGTTACAATGCCCGCGAAACCGAGGCCAAATGGCAGCGCCAATGGCAGGAAACCCGTGTCTTTGCGGCTGGCGAAAGTAAACATAAGCCCAAATATTATGTGCTGGAGATGTTCCCCTATCCGTCGGGCAACATCCACATGGGGCATGTGCGCAACTACGCGCTGGGCGATGTCATCGCGCGCGCGCGCCGCATGCAGGGTTATAATGTGCTGCACCCGATGGGTTGGGACGCTTTCGGCCTGCCGGCGGAAAACGCCGCGATTGAAAAAGGCGCACACCCGGCCGACTGGACGGTGGCGAATATTGAAACCATGCGCGAACAGCTCAAATCCATCGGCCTGTCCTACGATTGGGCGCGGGAACTGGCCACTTGCACACCGGACTATTACAAACACGAGCAATTATTTTTCCTTGAATTCCTGAAGCGCGGCCTGGCCTACCGCAAGGAAGCCGACGTCAACTGGGATCCGGTCGACCACACGGTGCTGGCCAACGAGCAGGTCATTGAAGGCCGTGGCTGGCGCAGCGGCGCGCCGGTCGAGCGGCGGAAACTCTCGCAATGGTTCCTTAAGATTTCGGATTTTACCGAGACACTGCTTTCCGGCCTTGAATCGTTGCCGCACTGGCCGGAAAAAGTGCGCCTCATGCAGGAAAAATGGATCGGTAAGTCGCAGGGGGCGATGCTGTCGCTGCAGATGTCAGGCGCCAGTTGCCGGTTGTCGGGTATGCCAACACATCTGGAGATTTATACAACAAGGCCGGATACGCTTTTCGGAATGTCTTTTTGCGCTATCGCGCCAAACCACCCCCTTGCAACGCAGCTGGCCGCTGGCCCCTGGCCGTTGGCTGCGCCCCTGGCCGATTTCATCGCTGCATGCAACACGCTCGGCACCAGCGAGGAAGCCATAGAGAAAGCGGAAAAAAAAGGATTCGACACTGGACTTAGGATTATCCACCCCTTCAATAAGCGCGAGGTGCCGCTCTATGTCGCCAACTTCGTGTTGATGCATTACGGCAGCGGCGCCATTTTCGGCTGCCCGGCGCACGACCAGCGCGATTTTGAATTTGCGAAGAAATATGGGTTGCCGATTCTGCAGGTAGTTCAAAATCCCGCAAACGGCGCAGCCGTTGTGCAGGATCCTGTTCAGACTGACGGATCGCAGGATTTACCCTATACCGGCGACGGAATTATCATAAATTCAGATTTTTTGAATAATCTGACTGTCGAAGAGGCTAAAAAGCGCGCTATCGCCGAGATGGAGAAGCGCGGATTGGGAACAATTACAACCAACTACCGCTTGCGCGACTGGGGCATCTCGCGGCAGCGTTACTGGGGTTGCCCGATTCCCATCATCCATTGCAAGAATTGCGGGGCGGTGCCGGTGCCGGAAACAGACCTGCCGGTGGAGCTGCCTCGCGACGTGACGTTCGGCAGGCCGGGAAATCCTCTGGAGCACCACCCGACCTGGAAATACGCTCCCTGCCCCGCCTGCGGCAAGCCGGCGACGCGCGAGACCGATACATTCGACACTTTCTTTGAATCCTCGTGGTATTTTGCCCGCTTTGCCACCCTGCCCTCGGCAAATCCTTTAGATCCTGCCGCGCTTGCCGCCTGGATGCCGGTGGATTGCTATATCGGCGGCATCGAACATGCGGTGCTGCACCTGCTTTATTCGCGATTTTTCATGCGCGCCCTGAAAAAATGCGGTTTTGCCGTGCCGGACGAACCTTTCATGCGCCTCGAAACGCAGGGTATGGTCTGCCACGAAACCTATAAAAGTGCTGAGGGCAAATGGCTGTCGCCGGATGAGGTCATGCGCGAGGAAGGCGGTAAACTCATTGAAATAAAAACTAAAAAGCCGGCTACTATCGGTCGCACTGAAAAAATGAGCAAATCGAAGAAAAACACGGTCGATCCGCGCCATATCCTCGAAACCTACGGCGCCGACGCGGCACGGCTGTTCATGTTGTCCGACTCGCCGCCTGATCGCGACCTCGAATGGACCGACGCCGGTATCGAAGGGGCGTGGCGCTATATCAACCGGGTGTGGAAATTAGTACATCAGCTCAAAGAGCGTATGGCCGTTGGGGGAAATAGCCCTGAAGAGAAGCCGGTTTTAACTTATTCAGAGCAAAGTCAAAATCATGGGCATGAAAATTTTAAGATTGTATCAACCAGCGGAAATCCTCCCCCCCTGCAACGCAAAATACATAAAACCATTGCTGAAGTAACACGCGATATAGAGAATTTTCATTTCAATAAGGCTATCGCAAGAATACGCGAGTTGAGTAACGCGGTTGAAATTTCTGTAGGCACGACAGATACAGGACCGGAAGAACGCTCTATATTACATGAGGCAATTGAGACCATTATCCACCTCCTCAACCCCTTCATGCCGCATCTGGCGGAGGAATTATGGCAGCAGCTTGGCCGCAGGGATATGCTGGCGTTCCGCCCCTGGCCCAAGGCCGATCCGGCGCTGCTTACCGACGACGAGGTAACGCTGGCGGTTCAGGTCAACGGCAAGCTCAAGGCCACCGTCCGCCTTCCGCGCGACAGCGGCCAAGCTGCGGCCGAGCAGAAAGTGCTGGAGCTTCAGGAAATAAAGGATAGTCTGAAGGGGCAGAACATCACCAGGAAAATCTATGTGCCGAACCGGATTTTCAATATTGTCGTCAAATAAAACGTGGCGCGCGGCGCGCGGCGCGTGGAACGTAAAACGGCGGCCATGTTTCACCTTTCACGTTTCACGTTTCACGTTCCTCCTGCTAGCAGGACTGCTTACCGCCTGCGGTTTCCGGCCATTGTATGGTAAAAAAACCGATGCTGATCCAGGCTCCAGGGTTTTCGCCGGCGTCAGCATCGACAAAATCCCCGATCGCATGGGGCAGCAACTCCAGGCCAACCTTGAAGACCGGCTGAATCCCGATGGTGCCGTACCGGCCAATCCCGGTTACCGGCTGGCGGTGCTGCTTTCCGACTCAACGATACCCATCGGCGTTGCGCGCGACGGTACGGTGTCGCGCTACAACGTCTATCTGAGTTCCACCTATACGCTCTACCGTACCGCCGACGGCAAGGCTATCGACAGCGGCACCATCAACGACGTAAGCAGTTACAACAACAGTACCAACGATTATTTCTCAACCTATATCTCCGAGCAAGACGCCATCAAGCACGGGGTGCAGGAACTCAGTGAGCTGTACCGCGCCCGCCTGGCGGCGTATCTCGATGCCGGTGCGCCGGTGCATGCCGTCGCACCGAAACCAGCCGGGCCGCAGCCGCTTAATCCCTGGCAGCCCAATCCCTGGCAGTCGAACTACCCGACGACGCAGGTATATTGATGAAAATTGCGCCTAAAGCCGCCGAGCAATACCTGGTTGCCCCCGACCGCCAGCATCGCGCCCTGCTGCTCTATGGCCAGGACGGCGGGTTGGTGCGTAGCCGCGCTAAACGCGCGGCGGCGGCGGTATTGGGCGATCATGCTGAAAATCCGTTCGCACTGGTCGAACTGGAAGAAGCGACGCTGCTGGCCGACCCGGTGCGCCTTTCCGACGAATTGCTGGCCATCAGCATGTTGTCGCCCAAACGCGTCGTCATAATCCAGGGAGGAGACAAGATTACGGGCATTATCGGGGACGCGGCGGCGCATGCAGGTGTTCAAGCCTTCCTCGTCGTCTGCGCCGGAGAGTTATCGCCGCGGTCGTCTTTGCGCGCCTGGTTCGAAAAGGCTGCCGACTGCGCCGCTCTGCCCTGCTATCTGGATGAGGCGCAGGACATACAGGCACTGGCGCGGCAGGCGTTCGCGGCAGCGGGCATCCGTGCCGGGCGTGGGGTGGTGGAATATCTATCGCAACAACTGGGCAACGACCGCGGCGTGACGCGGCAGGAGATCGAAAAACTGATGATTTATGCGGGCGACAGCGGTGAAATAACGCTTGCTGATGCGGAAGCGCTGGTGGACTATAACCGCGAAGCCAACTTCGACGAGCTGGCGCATGCTGCCGCTGACCGCAGCGTCCAGGCGCTCGATGCCATGGTGGGAAGATTTGCGCGCGCCGCCGCTTCGCCGGTTGGCTATATCCGCGCTTTAATGAGGTATTTCAACAGACTGTATTATATCCGCGGGCAGATGGCAGGTGGCAGAAGCGCTGAAGAAATAATTGCCGGCTTGCGCCCGCCGGTGTTTTTCAGGAATGTTCCCATCATCACCCGCCACGCGAAAAGTTGGGATACCCCGCAACTTGCCAGAGCCTTGCAACTCCTGCTGCAAGCCGAGCTGGCCTGTAAAACCTCTGATCTGCCCCCC
>JAGWIM010000063.1 GCA_028873525.1 Pseudomonadota bacterium | reverse complement strand
TCCTGATTTTACGGATTGTTGATTATAGAGGCTGGCGCGGCAAATACAACCCCAAACCCCGCGTTTATTGCGGGGGATGGGGTTGGGTTAATGCGCCTCACCCCAATGCGCGCCGACGCCGGTTTCCACCGTCAGCGGCACCGAGAGCGGCACGACATTCTCCATATGTTTTTTGACCAGCGCCCGGGCGGCGGGAATGGCTGATTCCTTCACCTCAAACACAAGTTCGTCATGCACTTGCAGCAGCATCCGCACATCCTGCGAATCGCGAAGCGATTGCGCAGGATCTCGGCCGGGCCATGTGCCGCTGCTTCGCAGCTCACGGGACAGGGAGACCATCGCCTTCTTGATAATGTCCGCCGCCGTGCCCTGCAGCGGCGCGTTGATGGCGGCGCGCTCGGAGAACTGCCGCCGCGCGCCGTTTTTATCATGGATGCCGGGCAGATGGCAGCGGCGCCCAAAGAGCGTCGTGACATAGCCATGCGCGCGGGCGAATTCCTTGGCGCTTTCCATATAATCGCGGATGCCGGGATACTGCTTGAAGTATTGCTCGATATAAGCGCCCGCCTCGCTCCTGCCGATGCCCAAGCGGCTGGCCAGCCCATGCGCGCTGATGCCGTAGATGATGCCGAAATTGATGGTCTTGGCCTTGCGCCTTAAATCGGCGTCCACCGCATTGGCCGCGACGCCGAACATCTGGCCGGCGGTGATGGCGTGAATGTCGTCGCCGTTTCTAAACGCCTCTTTCAGCGTGGGAATATCGGCGATATGCGCCAGCAGCCGCAGCTCAATCTGCGAATAATCGGCCGAGAGTAATTTGAATCCCGGCTCGGCGATAAAGGCGTTGCGGATTTTCCGGCCCTCCTCGGTGCGGATGGGGATGTTCTGCAAATTAGGATCGCTCGAACTGAGTCGCCCGGTTGAGGCAATCGCCTGGGCGAAGCTGGTATGCACACGCCCCGTGTTCGGGTCAATCTGCCCGGCCAGCGCATCGCTGTAGGTGCTTTTAAGCTTGGATAACTGCCGCCATTCGAGCACTTTGGCGGCGATGGCGTGGCCTTCCCCGGCCAGTTCCTCGAGTATCTCGCTGCCGGTGGAATAGGCGCCGCTCCTGGCCGATTTCCTGCCGCCGCCGACTTGCAGCCTATCGAACAATATTTCGCCCAGTTGCTTGGGCGAGCCGATATTGAATGCCTGTCCGGCCAGCGCGTGAATCTCGCGTTCATAACCCGCCATGCGCGCCGCAAAATCCCTGGAGAGCGCCGCAAGCTGCGCCTCATCCACCTTGATGCCCGCCGTCTCCATTTCCGCCAATACGGAGACGAGAGGGCGCTCGATGGTTTCATACAGCGCCAGCAACTTTTCCGCCGCCACCTGCGGCTTGAAATAATGATAAAGCCTGAGTGTCACATCGGCATCCTCGGCGGCGTACTGCCCGGCTTTTTCGATTTCAACCTCGTCGAAGCGCAGGCGGTTCCTGCCGCTGCCGGTGACCTCGTCGTAGGAAATGGTTTTGTACCCCCCCCTTACATCCCTCCCGCCTGCGGGGGGGACGGAGGGGGGGAGATAGCGCTCGGCCAGTTCATCCATGCCCTGCCCGTGCGCCCCGGCATGTAGCACGTAGGAGAGCAGCATGGTATCCTCGATGGGTGAAATCGCAATGCCGTGCGTCTGCATCACCAGCATGTCATACTTGATGTTATGGCCAACCTTCAGCACGCTCTCATCTTCGAGCAGCGGCTTGAGATGGGCGAGCGCGCGGGCGAGGGGAATCTGGCCAGGTGACAGGTGTCGGGTGTCGGGTGTCAGGTTAAAAAGATTCGGCTCCTTTTCCGTCACCTGACTCCCGTCACCCGCCACCCTGTGCCCGAGCGGGACATAACACGCCTCGCTCTCCTCCACGCACAGCGAAAACCCCACCAATTCCGCCTGCAACGCATTCAGCGATGTCGTTTCCGTATCGAAGGCGACCGTGCCTTTTTTCATGGCGTTGGCGATCCATTCGGCGAGTGTTTTTTCATCGTGGATGATAGTGTAGGAATGGGTGACGGGCGTCGGGTAACGGGTGACCAAAAGTTCTTCTTTCTTGTTCGATGCCTGACTCCCGTCGCCCGTCATCCCCTTTTGCTGCAACCTCTCCACCAGCCGCCTGAACCCATGCGCCTGCAGAAATCCGACGAGCTTCTCCGGCTCCGGCGCTCTGAGCGCCAACCCTTCGAGCGGCGGCAGACCCGGCACATCGGTTTTCAGCGTGATCAATTCTTTTGACATCCGCGCCTGTTCGACGTTCTGAAGCAACGTCTCGCGGCGTCTGGGCTGCTTGATTTCATTCGCCCGCGCCAGCAGCGTTTCGAGATCGCCGAATTGCCCGATGAGTTCCGCCGCCGTCTTAGGGCCGATGCCCGGCACGCCCGGCACGTTGTCCGACGCATCGCCGATCAGCGCCAGCACATCGAGCACCTTCTCCGGCCCGACGCCGAATTTCTCCTTCACCTCGGCCTCGCCGATGTCCTTCTGCTTCATCGCGTCGTACATTTTCACGCCGCCGCCGATGAGCTGCATCAGATCCTTGTCCGAAGAAACAATGGTGACCTCCACGCCCGCCGCCTGCGCCGCCTTGGCGTAAGCGGCGATGATGTCGTCGGCCTCGTAATCAGCCATCTCGACACGGGCGATGTTCAGCGCATCGGTCGCCTCGCGCACCAGCGCGAACTGCGGAATCAAATCGTCCGGCGGCGGCGGGCGGTGCGCCTTGTAATCGGCGTAGATGCGGTTGCGGAAAGTCTTG
This sequence comes from Pseudomonadota bacterium, assembly GCA_028873525.1. Taxonomy (GTDB): domain Bacteria; phylum Pseudomonadota; class Alphaproteobacteria; order Rickettsiales; family SXRF01; genus JABDCD01. Next base: position 8,812 of record JAGWIM010000063.1, on the reverse strand, counting down.
CGCGCCACGTCGAATACCACGGCGACATAATCGGCTTGTCCCGCCAGAGGCGGGCCTCCTTTTGAATTATTAGCGTGCAACGCACGCGGGCCTTCCATCAGCTTCATCAGCATGTTGACGAAACCATAGACGGCGCCGACGGCCAAGCCCTGCGGGTCAGTCAGCGGCGGCAGGGCGTGATAGGCGCGGAAGATGAAGCCCGAGCCGTCGATGAGGTAGAGTTTGCGTTGCCCGTTGCTCGTTGCCGGTTGCTCGTGATTGCTCGTTGCGTGTTGCATAATGCTGATATATGTCATTTGACAGGCATTGCCAATGCTAAGGATTATCCATGACGCGCCACGAGCCACCAGCCACCAGCCACGTTCTTTCCGGCCCCATCCGCAAACCCCGTTCCGGCACGGCCAAGCAACTCGTCGTGCTGCTGCACGGCTGGGGCGCCGACGGCCCGAATTTAATCGATCTCGGCGCCGCCTTCTCGCAAGTCCTGCCCGACGCACAGTTCATCGCCCCCAACGCGCCGCAGCCCTGCGAGGCCAATCCGTATGGCTACCAGTGGTTCTCGCTGATGGACCGCCAGCCGCAGCACTTGCTCTCGGGCGCGCGCGGCGCGGAGAAAATCGTGAACCATTTTTTGGATGCCGAACTGGCGAGATTAAAACTCGACAACGGCAAGCTGGCGCTGGTGGGATTTTCGCAAGGCACGATGGTCGGGCTGCAGGTGGCGCTGCGCCGCACGCCGGCAATCGCCGCGCTGGTGGGATTTTCCGGCGCGCTGATTGCACCGGACATGCTGGCGAAAGAAATCGCCGCGCGGCCGCCGGTCTGCCTCGTTCACGGCGAGGCCGACGAGGTGGTGCCCTTTCACTCGCTGAAAGCCGCCACCGATGCGCTGAACGCCCACGGCGTGCCCGTCGAATCGCACAAACGTCCCTTCCTCGGCCATTCCATCGACATGGAAGGGATGAAAATCGCCGCGGAGTTTTTGGGGAAGGTGTTTTAGCGCGGAGGCGAGGCGTCTCTGCTCACCACTGTTGAGGGCTGCGACGTGGCAACCCGGGGACGACTCTCGGTAGCTTTCGGATCAGGAGCACGTGAGTCGTGCGTAACCCCGGGATTTGAAACTTTAGGCGATTTCTCAGCAGCAAGCGCGGCATCCGCCCTGAGAATCACGTCCTGCGCGCCCTTGAGCTGCTTGTAAATACCGCCCTTGTCTTCATTGATGGCAGCGTATATTTCCCCAGCAATCTCAGCAAGCATGTCCGCTTTTTTGCCGCCTTTTTCATAATCATCTATTTTATAAGTCCCCTTCCCATTAATGACGTTTTTATTATCCGCCAGAGTTTTATAAACAGCCTGCTGGATTTTTTGGGCTATCTGGTTCCGGCTGATGTTTTGATTCTCCGGATTTTTTACGATGGTTCTTACGGTGCCTTCCGCGATTTCAGCAATTGTATTGACCTGATTAGGAGTAAGTGCATATCCATTTGTATATGCAAATCTGTATAAATTCTCTTTCTGTATTTCCAATGATTTTTCATCTTTACCCGCATGATGAGTTTTTCGAAATGTATTTATGGTGATTATGTCATTTGCAACATCTCCGTACCCCAAACCCATCCTCGTAGCATTGTATGAATCTGTCACTCCATCCGCCACTGTATCCCTAATGCCGTTTTTTACGGCGGCGGTGGTTTTTGTCGTTATAAGCGTCTCCATATCTTTGGCGCGGCTTTGCAGCTTTTTGAGTTCCTTTGCATGTTCTGCTGCTGCGCGTTTGGCTTCCGCCGCTTCCGCAGCCATCTGCGCCGCCTGCTTGTCAACAGCAGGCTTGGGTTCTTCCCCGGGCGCGTTTTTATTCGTGCCGACGGCAGGATCTTCCGTTTTGGTTTCAGCAGGCACTTCTGCCTTGCCCTTTGCAGACGCAGGTTCTGTTTTTACCCCAATGGTATCTTTAACGGCAGTATGAGCCTCCTTAAGCTCTCCATGCAAAACATCCAGCAAGACGCCATAATCCGCTTGCTTTGAATCTGCTTTTAAGGTGGTGATGATTTCATTAAATGAAGTCTTATCGGCATTCGCTCCAAGAGAAACGCCACGATCGGCTGCGGTTTTGCGGATGATGCGTTCGGAAAACTCGGCGGAATCCTCCGGCAGGTTCCCGGAACGCACCAGTTCCTTGCCGTTTTCAATCAGCGTGGCTTCAAACTCTTTCAGTTTTTTCGCTTCATCCGGCTCCAGATCTGCAAGCATAGGTAGTTGCTGTTTGGTATTCTCGATAGCGGTAGTAATAGCTCCGGCGACAGCATCTTCTGGAGAGGCTCCTTTCTCAACTATCGGTTTTTTCTTCACCGGCGGCTTCGGGGCGCTGGCGGCAACATAATCCTCGAGATTAAAATCCGGCTCCACAGCAGCACCCGGCAGTCCCGCCTCGACATTTACTTTTTGTGCGATGGCGGCCTTGCCCTGTTCGACCAATCCGGTCTGCTGCATGAAGGCAGCGTGCTCCGGGACTTTGCCCATGGCCTGCATTTTACCATCGAAGGATTGATTGATGTCCTGCGTGGTGATGTTGGCGTAAGCTTCGGTGAAGCTGCCGGCATTGCCTCCCATCCAATCAAAGAGCGCCCGAATAGCGGTCCATAACTGGTTCAGCAATTTCCCCAGCCAGGAATTTCCGCCGAACATCGAAACACCCACCGACGTTCCTTCATCCACCGAAGCGGCAAAATTATTGCCGTATTCTTCTATGGTGTCGGCGGTGGCAAGAAGCTTTCCACCTATGTGGCTGTATTTGGGTTTTGCGCCTGTGCCATCGGGCGCGGGATGCGTCAGTTCATTATATTTTCTTTGCACTTTTTCCGGAGTGAGCGGATCCGTATCGTCCGTAAAAACGCTGTACCAGTTATCCACCAGCGCCTTCTGCTGGAGGGTGTGGATTTTTTTCATAGCCGCAGCTTTGGCCTGCTCGGCTTCAAACGAAAAAATCGGTGGCGATTCAGGCATGGCTTCCCTGCTTTTACAGTTTTCCTCTGTCTTAAACTCTACACTAAAACCCCTCCTCCCGTTCATGAAATAATTATGACAATTGCTATTTTTCGCCTATTTAATCGCCATTATCTGGGCGTTTTTTCTTAATTAATTCCTATTTATTGGGCATTAAACAGAATTTATAAGGCATTAATTTTGATTATTTTCGTTGATTTTTGTCATCAAACGGTCATAAATGCCGGTAAGCCTGAAAAACGGCGCGGCGCGGTGCCGGTCGTCGCTGCCGTTCTGTAAAAAAATAATAAAAGCAACACGTTACAATGGGAGAACCCGATGAGTATCGTCCATATCCGCGTCGGCGGCCGGGAATATGACGTCGCCTGCGATAACGGGCAGGAAGATCACCTGCGGTTGCTGGTCGATGAGGTGGATGAGCGGTTGCGGTCGCTCACTTTCGGCATGGGAGCGGGTCTCAGCGAGGCGATGGGGTTGCTCATGGTGTCGCTGATGATGGCAGATGAACTTATTGATAAAAAAGAAGAAATAGATAATTTATCCCTCGAGGTCGAGCGGTTGGCCGGCGAAGACCGCGGCGCCGCGGCCGACGGCCGCATGGCCGAAATCGAGACCGCCATGGCCGGCACGCTGGAGGAAATCGCTTCCCGCATAGAAAAGATTGCCGACCAGGTCGAATTGCGGTAGACTGTCTCTGGAACTGCCCGGTGCGTCAGGTATATTGTCCCTTGGACCGATAACTTACGCTTGGGGAGCCGTCGCTGGCGGGGGCACTGCCCCTGCGCATATGGCGCCCACCTGTTCACACGGGTCGAATGCGGCTTTCTTACCAACGGCCAGGGCGGTTCCTTTTACTCATGCAGCGATCTCTACCCACCGACAAAAACTCCCTCCGCGCCGAGATGCTTGCGGCGCGCGGGCGCATCGATGTGGAAACGTCGAAAACGGCGGCGGTAGCGCTGGCGCGGCATATGGTGGAAGCCGTGCCGGTTGAAGGCATCGTCGCCGGATATGTTTCGGCGCGCGGCGAAATCGGCATGCACGAATCGCTGGCCGAACTTTCCGAGCGCGGGCATGCGTTATGTTTGCCGGTAGTGCGCGGAAAGAATGAACCGCTGGTGTTTCGCCGCTGGCGCATCGATCATCCGCTGGAGATGGGACAGTTCGGCATCCGCGTTCCGCCGGAAACCGAGCCGGAACTGATTCCAGAGATTGTCATCGTGCCGCTGGTGGCGTTTGACGCGGCGGGGCATCGGTTAGGTTACGGCGCCGGGTATTATGACAGAACTATTGCCGGGCTGCGCCGCAGGCAAAAAAATATCACCATCATCGGCGCCGCCTATGCGTCACAGCGGGTGGGTTCCATTCCGGCCGAGGCGCATGATGAGGGAATGGATATGGTGGTGACGGAAAGGGGGATTATAACCCCGCCGCATGGCGGGGTCCGGTCGTGATTTGCACCAGACCCCGCAATGCGCTACGCTTACGCGGGGCTGTATGAACATTCTCTTCCTCGGCGATATTGTGGGGCGCAGCGGACGCGACGCGGCGGTGAAGTGCCTGCCGAAGTTGCGCGCCGTGCACACGCTCGATTTCATCGTTGTCTCCGGCGACAACGCGGCGGGCGGCTTCGGCATCACGCCGGCGATCTGCAAGGAATTGCTGACGGTGGCCGATGTTGTCACCGGCGGCGATCATATCTGGGATCAGAAGGACATCGTGCCGTATCTGTCGCAGGAAAAGCGGCTGCTCAGGCCCGCGAATTTTCCGGCGCGCGCGCCGGGTGCCGGGCATGGCATTTTCACGTCCGCGTCGGGCAAAAAAATCCTCGTGCTGCATCTGCTCGGGCAGGTGTTCCATAAGGAGCATACGGAATGCCCGTTCGCCACGGCGGATAAAATTCTGGAAACGGTACGGCTGGGTGGCCAGGTGTCGGCCATCATCGTTGATTTCCACGCCGAGGCGACAAGCGAAAAAATGGCGATGGCGCATCACCTGGATGGCCGCGTGAGCATGGTGGTCGGCAGCCATACGCACGTGCCGACGGCGGATGCGCGGATTTTCCCCAAGGGCACCGCTTACCAGACCGACGCCGGCATGTGCGGCGATTACCATTCCATCATCGGTTTTTCGCCGGAGGGGCCGCTGGAACGCTTCCTCACCAAGATTCCCAAGGCGAAAATGGATGCGGCGCCGGGCGAAGCGACACTGTGCGGGTTGCTGGTCGGGACTGAGGACGCCACCGGGTTGGCGAAACAGTGCAAAGCCGTGCAATATCCAAGGAATATTATTTGATTTCAAAATAATAAATGGGTGGCGTCTGTTATTGTCAAAAAACCTTCACAAATCTTTAATGGAACCTGTGACACGCTTAAGGTTTACTAAGATAAATAAAACTCTCAAAAAAGCGTGCTATGACTGTTCATCCCTTTCCCCGCTTACAAAAACAACTATGGTCTATCGACCAGCGCGAAGTGGCGATGGCGCTCAGCGATATTTTTATCGGCCAGATAGAAGCTGTTGAAGTGCGCGGGGCGCTGAAGGCCATACGCGACATCGTGTGGGCGGCTCTGCCGACAAAGGCGATCGTCCCCGATTATGATCGTGACAGCGCCCGCCGCAACCAGGATATGCTGCGTATCCAGGCGCTGCTGGAGGACGTGCCGGACGCATCCAAAAAGACGCTCGCCGATGCTTACGTACGGTTGGGTCATCTCTATGAAATCGCCGGCCATGCGGCGCGCGAGAACTTTTTCCGTGCGCGGGAACGTAAGCTTGGTGAATTTAACAAACGGCATCCTGGTAAAATTCCTTCCCAGGATATTGTAGTTCCCGGCGGCGTGCATGATCTGCTTTTTCGTGATGAGCATTTCAAAGATAAACCCGTCACAGAGGTGGTGCAGACACTGAGCCGGCCGGTGTCGGAATACGTGTTCACGCAGCATCCAACCAACACCAATACGCCGGAATCCATGCGGCTTCAGCGAGAGATCGCCGATGCGATCGATAGAGTGACGGATAAAGTCCAATGGATCAGCGGTGACGATACTGATTGGCAGCGGTTAAACGAAAGAATTGCCCGGTACGCGGAATGTCCGGTGGTGCAGGACGGAAATTTCACCGCATATGATGAAACCAATATCGTCATCAATTTTCTTACCAATGCCTATCACGATATCGACCGGCTCTATGAGGTCATGGATCGCGGCCTGAACCGTAAATTCCCTGATGGCTATGATGACGGGAAACGCTGGGAGCTGGACTTAAAGCAGCGTTTTTCCTCCTGGGGATCGGCCGGCGACAAGGACGGCAACAACAATATTACGTCAGAACACACGCTGGAAGCGATTATTCTGCATAAAAAACGGGCGGCGACATTGCTGCTTGAAAGCCTGAACAAAACCAAAGCGCTGCCGGAATGGAAAGAAAAACTTAAAATCGCCGTGGACGGCTATACGGAGCTGGAACGAAAAATCGAAACAGTGCGCGCGGGTGAGAACGACATTCCGCTGAGTAACGCGCAGTTTGATGAAATTTCCGGCCAGGCGCAGAAATTATCGCGGGACCTTGGTTCGGTGGAAAATTTTCTCGATGATGTCAAAAATGCCGCCGTACAGGCCAGCGACGGAGACAAGGAAACGCTGCTGGCCATTCACCGCAAGGCGCGCATTTTCGGCTTCAGCCTCGGGAAAATCGAATATCGCGAAACGGCGGAGGAATATGGGCGCGTGGTGCGTACGCTGATGGCATATGCCAAAGGCAAGGAAGAATTCAAACAATTTATAACATCATTGCACAGCGAGGTAGGTAAAGATTTAACAGATTTATCGGAAATACTGCGTAGTAAGGACACCTTGCGGATATGGGCGGCGATTGCGTCAAGCTTCATGGGCGATCTCAAGGGCGAGGATCTGCGGAAATACGTCAGGGCGGACGATAAGAGCGCTTCCGCCGAAGAGAAGGCGAAAGGAGACAGGGTGATTGCCTACCATACGCTGCGGCGCATGGAACTGGCGCGCGATTTCGACGACATGATTACGCATAACGTGCTGGCCGAATGCAAAGGAACCTCAAATCTGCTGGAGGCGCTGGCCCTGCAGGTGGCCACGACCACCGTGCAGGACGGCAAGGAAAAACGCGCGCTGATGCATATCGTACCGCTGTTTGAAGAGGCGGATACGATGAAGCGGATACCCGAAGTGCTTAAGGAAGGGCTGATAAACGATGCCTACCGGGGGCATCTGGAAACATTGCAGGAAAAAGAAAAAACCCCCCATCTGGTGCAGCAGGTGCAGATCGCCCATAGCGACAATGCGCGGCGCGCCGGCTCCATCGCCTCGCGCGGGATTATTCACGCCGGCCATCATGCCGCGCGCGCTGCCGTGGAACGATATAACGGCGAACCTGAAAACCCGAAGGTAGACCTGCAATTTTTTGAAGGCGGCAGCCAGTCGGATTCGTACCGCAACGGCGTGCGCGCCGTTACCGCCGTCATCAAGGATTTCAGGCTGGGCGATTTTGCCAAGATGACGTTCCAGGGCGGCGATCTGCTGAATTATTTCAATGAGCCTACGTCCAGCGAGCGTCTGATGCTGCGCAGCATTGTCGAACAGGCGAAACTGCTCAATAATGCCCAGCGCCCGAACGGCGAGCAGAGCGCGCTGGAAAAAGTAGTGGTGACAACGATTGAAAAACTGCAACAGCAGTATGATCAGGATTACTATGGTAAAACTTCCAATCCGATAGGAAAAATTCTTCATGCGCTGGGTTACCGGAAGCAGGCCGCCGCCGGCAGCGCGGGAACGCGCGGCAACCGCACAATAGCGGATTACGCGGCAGAGAAGATTGACGGTGTCAATGCCAGGGACGTGCGCACCATCGGTTTCAGCGAAACGCTTCAGCATGGCGGGTTGCATCCGGCCTGCCTGGGCACCAAGTCGCTGGAAAACGACCTCAGCGCCAGTTTGCAGTGTGATCGTAAGGCGACGGAGGAACTGGAAAAAGGTTTTAAGGCCTTTAAACATGATCCCAAAAACAAAGTCCATGCCGAGGCGCAGGCGTTCAACCAGGGGCAGTTGACTGCCGCCGGCCTTAAATACATCTATAAGACATCGCCGACCTTCAGGGATGCCGTGGATAAAATGGCCTACAGCCTGCTCAATACCCGCGTCTGCGCGCTGACCGATAAGCTGGAGCGCTACCAGCAGACGTCAGGCAAGGCGCGCGATAAAACACTGGATGACACTTACCGCGATAAAACACTGGATGACACTTACGAGGAAGTATTGCGCGAGTACAAAGGAGTGGGAGATCTTGCCTATAAAGCACTTACCGGGCAGGAAATTTCAAGCGATCAGCACCGGCGCATCTCCCACGATAATAACCCTGCGAAAGCGCTGGATCGCACCATTACCATGCTTAAGGAGATTGAAAAACTGGAGCATTATGAGCCGTTGCATTACAAACACCGCTTTGTGGATGGATTAGATATCATTGAAAAAGCGGCCGGGCTGGAAAACAGCCGGCTGACGCACAATGCCCGCGACACGCTCTATCACGGACGCACTTTCGTCGCCGACGATCCCAATTATGGGCAGGCGTTGACGCAGGCGAAAGAAGCCCGGCGGCAGGAAAACAGGCCGTCCGCCGGCCTTTAGCCGCGGTGGATCATCGTCCCGGCGCCGTAGCGGGTGAACGTTTCAAGCAGCAGCACGTGCGGCAGGCGGCCATCTAAAATATGCGCCGCCTCGGCGTCATTCTCCAGCGCGTGAATGCAGGTTTCAATCTTGGGAATCATGCCGCCAGTGGC
>JAGWIM010000141.1 GCA_028873525.1 Pseudomonadota bacterium | reverse complement strand
AGTCGCGGGAAGAACAGGAAGAAATGAAAAAAAGGCTGGAAAAGTTGGAAAAATCCGCAAAAATTTAAAACTGCTCCCTGCAACGGGAACACGCCCAAATTTATATTTTTGGCCACACTCCGAAGTTTTTGTGCGTGTCCATGCGCTGTATTTGCCGTAAAACAAACCGCGGTTCAAGGGACGGCTTGTATATGGCGAATATTCTGCTAAAAATAGCGGCATTGCTGCGGGATACCAGACCCCGCGATACATTTGTCCCCGCGCAGGCGGGGATGCGGGGCTTAACGATGCGTACGGCACATATCAAACGAAAAACCAAGGAAACCGATATTTCCGTCGAGTTGAATCTCGACGGCACGGGGAAGTATGAGGTGGGAACCGGCATCGGGTTTCTGGATCATATGATGGAGCAGTTGTCGCGCCACAGCCTGATGGATTTGAAGCTCGCAGCCAGGGGCGATCTGCACATCGACCACCACCACACCACCGAGGATACCGGCATCGCCGTCGGCGAGGCGTTCGCCAAGGCGCTGGGTGAGCGCAGGGGCATCACGCGCTATGCGCACGCCTATATCCCGATGGACGAAACCTTGTCGCGCGTCGCACTCGATTTATCGGGGCGGCCCTATTTCATCTGGAAGGTGGAATTCACCAAGCCCAAGCTCGGCGAGATGGATACCGAGCTGTTCCGCGAATGGTTCCAGGCCTTCGCCTTCGCGGCGGGCGCGACGCTGCATGTGGAAAATCTCTACGGCGTGAATAATCATCACATTGTCGAGTCGTGCTACAAGGGGCTGGCGCGCAGCCTGCGCGAAGCCATCGCCGTCGACCCGCGCAAGAGCGACGAGATTCCTTCGACGAAGGGTACGCTGGGGGGAACTTTGTAAATCCTGTGAGCCGCGCTGGCGGCTGCACAGTATCTTGTGCAACATGAAGGAATCCTGCGCAATCCGCCTTCGCCCTTCGGGCCGCGGCGCGATTCGCAGGATTATATAGAGGAAGCCTGTAAATGTTTGGTTTGAAAATCTATACGGTGCATGTGAATCCCGGCACGCCGCAGGCGGAGGAAAAACCGCTCTTCGTCAAGGAGGGGTTTAATATTGCCGCCTTCCTTTTTCCGGCGCTGTGGGCGCTCTGCCGGCGGCTGTGGGTGGCGGCGGCGTTCCTGCTTGCCGCGGATTTCCTGCTGGCGGAGATGCTGAAGAGCCATGTGCTCAATCCCGCCGGCATCGGCTCCATCAGCCTCGGCATCCATGCGCTGGCCGGCCTCCTCGGCAACGACTGGCGCAGGTCTGCGCTGAAACGCCGCGGTTACATTGTTGCCGACATCAGCGCCGCCGACAGCTTGCTTCGCGCCGAGCAGCGTTATTTCGAGCGGTATCTCGCAACGGCATGAGTGTCGCCATCATTGATTACGGATCGGGCAATCTGCGCTCCGCCGCCAGGGCGTTTGAGCGCGTCGCGGAAGATGCAAGCGCCATTCAGGTGACGCGCTCGCCGGAGGTGGTGGCGCAGGCGTCCCACGTCGTGCTGCCCGGCGTCGGCGCGTTTGCCGATTGCGTGGCGGGACTCAAGGCGCTGCCCGGCATGATCGAGGCGATGGAGGAGCAGGTATTGCGGCGCGGCAGGCCATTTCTCGGCATTTGCGTCGGCATGCAGATGCTGTTCGAGCGCGGGCATGAGCACGGCATGTATGACGGGCTGGGCTGGCTCAAGGGCGAGGTGGCGCCGATAGTTGCGAAAGGCCTCAAAATCCCCCATATGGGTTGGAACGACCTCACCATCGCGCATCCGCACCCGCTTCTGGAAGGCATCATGACCGGCGACCACGCCTATTTCGTGCACAGCTATTACGCCGCCTGCCGCAATTCCGGCGACATGCTGGCGACGGTCTCATATGGACAAATCATGGCGGCGGTGGTAGGACGCGGTAACATCATGGGCACGCAGTTCCATCCGGAAAAAAGCCAGGAAACGGGGCTGAGGTTGTTGAAGAATTTTTTGAGCATGAAATGACCACCCGCGTCGAACGCATCACCGAATTCCGTCATGCCGATCTCACCGAACTGGTGACGGCGACGGAAGATGCGATTCGCGAAGGCATCGGCTTCAACTGGGTGGTGCCGCCCGGCAAGGATATTCTCGAAACCTACTGGAAAGGCGTGCTGGTGGTGCCGGAGCGCGTGTTGTTCGTTGGGCGGGTGGATGGTACGTTGGCGGCCAGCGTGCAACTGGTGAAGCCGGGGCCGAGCAAGGAAACCTCATCGTTCGCCGCC
>JAGWIM010000062.1 GCA_028873525.1 Pseudomonadota bacterium | reverse complement strand
AGCGGGGTGTCGTATCTCTGGTGGAGCGCCTCGGCGACGAGCACGGCAGTTGCCAGCCGGCGATTATTGGAAGCGGCGAAATAAAGATCGGCCAGCGCTTGTTTGCCGGCGTTGGGGTTGGCTTTAAGCCACGTTTCCACTTTTGCGCTGTCGCCGCGCGCCGCGTCGTACTGTACGGCGACCGCCTGCACCTGCGGACCGTTATGCGTCTTGAGGGCGTTGGCGATGTAAAGGTAGCCGGCGTCCTGCCGGTTCATCTGGAAATACAGCGAACCGATGGCGGCGATTTCGGCGTCGCCGAGTCCCTCGTTGCCCTGAATCCTGCCCAGGAAATGGTTGGTGCAGTCGTAATTTTTGACATAGGCGCAGACGCGGGCGATGTGCAGCGCGTCCGAGCTGGAGAGCGCCAGGGCGTCGACCCGCGCCAGCGCGGCCGGCGCATCGGCGTCATGCATGCTGACGGCCAGCACCGCCAGCAGCAGCGGCTGGCTCTTTGCGTACTCGGACGGCGGGAAGCTGTCCTTGATTAGCTTCAGCAGCATCGTGTTATCTTTCGCCTGCGCCAGTTCAACCAGCGACAGCAGCTCCGGTTCGGAAAGCGCCGCCAGGTTCGTGCAATCGACGAGGTCGCGGGTGATCTGGCCGTCCTGACGCGATGCCGACATGAACAGCAGGTATTTGTTCACGGTCGGCGGCAGGGTGCCGGCCTTCTCAAGCGCTGCCAGCCGCTGATAGACCTCCTCCTTGTGGCGGTCGCTTTCAAGCAGCACGTATTGTTCGATCATCGGCCCGCTGGCGTTGATCTGCGCGTTGGTGAAATGATGCAGCAGCGCCAGTCCTTTGTCGGCGTCGCCCTGGAAATGCAGCAGGCCGACCAGCTTCGCTCCTTCGTCGGCGTCCTTGTGCGTGTCCACCCAGCCGGACGCTTCGGTGAGCGCTTCGTTTTGCTTCTTGTCGTCAAGCAGGTACAGCACCAGCATGTCCGCTTCTTTGAACGCAAACTTATCGGGATGCATCGTATGCATCGTCCTGAGCGCGCTGACCGCGTCGGCATAGGAATACGTGGCGGCGAGGGCATAGGCGAGGTCAACGTACCGCGAGGCCTTCTTGCCCTTTTCGAGCTTGATAATCTTTTTTAAGGCGGCGGCCTCCTTGCCGTATTGCTTGGTGAAACTGTAAAGTCCCGCCAGTTGCTCAAATATTTTAATGTCCGGTTGCAGCCGGCTGATGGTTTCCAGGACGCGGATGTTATCATTCAGCCGTCCGGCGGCGTAATAGAGCGACGCCAGCTTGGCGAGCATCTTGGTATCGTTCGGGCGTGTCGCGACCAGTATCTCCATGATGCCGGCGGCTTTCGCCGGCTTGCCCTGGTACATAAAAAAACTGCTGATTTGATTGACGGTTTCGGCGGGTATCTCGCCCTTGGCCAGTTGCGCCGGCAGGCCGGCGATGAGCTTCTCATAGGGTTCATGCGCGGCGAGCACATTGGCCAGTTCCGCAGTGCGCGAGGAGTCGGCGTTTCCCTCGATCTTGATGATCGATCGTATGGCATCGGCCTGCTTGTCGTATTGCCCGGTGTAATTGTATACCTGCGATAGTTTCTCGAATGTATCCGTATCCGGCATTAATTTGCTCATGGTTTCCAGGTTGCGGATGTAGTCGTCCTCGCGCTGGGCATATTGGTACAGCAGACCAAGTTTTTTGCGCGCGTGTATGTGGTATGGATGGGCGGCGACAAATGTTTCCATGACCTTGATGGCGTCGTTGATTTTTCCCGCCTGCAGGTAAATGTCGACAAGGTTGTTGGTGGCATCCAGGGATAAATTGCCTTCCGCCAGTTCCGCCTCATATGTCCGGTAAGCATCGGCAAAACGGTTGTTTTTGAACTGCATCAAGGAGATTTCTTTTTGATTGGGAATGAGCACGATGCTGATCGCGATAGCGGTGACCGCGATCAAAACGACGATTACATAATGTTTTTTCAGCCGCATGGTCTTTACATTTCAAATAATTAGCGTCGGCCTTCTGCATCCGCATGTGCGCAAAAGGCCTGAAACCCCGAGCATTACTATACGTTAATATGGTAAACATCTAATTTACCGCGATAAGTATGAAATTATTAATTAGCTAACGAGAGGTTTTTTGGCGGGCGGCGACGGGGCATTTCACGGCGTCAGGAAGAGCCTGCGCAAGCGCATGGCATTGCGTATTTTCGGCCTATTTCTTTGCTATTTTTTGAGGATTTATTTACTATTCATTTGCCATTTCACGGCATTTTTTTTGTATTATTCCGGTATTATTTACGTTGCATTTTTGCAACATGCGGTAGCTTCAAGAAAAATGAAATGATTTCACGCCAGAAAAACGGCGTCATGCGAAATGGGCGTCATATCTGAATGTTCCAACAAGGATAGAAACTATATCTAACGATAGCGTATAAAGCGCGGATACCATCTTTCCAGGTAATTTTTTTGCCTTCTTCGACAGTGCGGCCAACATAGGAAATAGCTATTTCGCGAATCCGCAACGGCTGGCCGTTCAGGCGTAGTCTCGCTATTTTAGCGATGATTTCCGGATCGAAGCCGAAACGATCTTCTTCGATGGTGATGCTTTGAATTACTTCACGGCGGAACACCTTATAGCAGGTTTCCACATCGCTCAGGTGCAGGCCGCTGAACAGGTTGGACCACAGGGTAATGGATTTATTGGCTATGCCGTTCCAGAAATAACCCCCCTTTCTTTGCCGGCCGGCCATGAAACGCGACCCGATGGTGACATCGGCCTTGCCGTCAACGATGGGTTTTATCAGTTTTTTCAAATCAGCCGGATCGTATTCGAGGTCGGCATCCTGAACGGCGACAATATCTCCCGCAGCTGACCGGAAGCCGGTGCGAAGCGCCGCGCTTTTGCCCTGATTCATTGCGTGGGACAGAAGTTTGATTCCATGATTTTTTGCCAAAACACGCGCTACTTCCGCCGTACGATCTGTCGAGGCATCATCAACGATGATGATTTCAAGCGTGGTCTCGCTATCCGCGATGGCCAGCACTCTTTCAACGCAGCGCCGAAGCGTTTTCTCTTCGTTATAAACGGGGACAATGACACTGAGTTTTACCATGTGTAACCTCTAAGTAGAGTTTACGAAAAACTACTTAAGAACTAGTTAAGTTAATAATTTTTTAAGTATGTTTTTATTCCCGGACAAATCGCTTATAAGCCAGAAAATTACAACCCATCCAATAACATAGAAATTCAACTGTATATCAAGGCAGTGCCGGTCGACCCCTCCGGCGTCACCATGATAACAGATGAAGGTCAGGGGAAGGGTGCCGGCGAGCATCACCGCCGGCGTCAGTATCCAATGCCGGAACCTGCTTTTTATGATATGGAAGCAGGCGGTAAGAAAAGCAGCCAGCACGGCCAGCGCAAATACGATGAGCGCTTCGCCTCTTGGTAAGCCGATCGTGGAAGCAAAGGCGGAAAATGGGGGAGTTTGTATATCCACGTGAGTGGATTCAATATCTCTTGTCCATATAATATCGGAGTCCATAATCATGGTTTTAAGATCATAATCTGTAATATGGTTCAATAACCAACTAGTATAAGCCCACTTCCATGCGGTGCTTTTCAGCCATGTACCGAACCCGGAATAATCCTGGGAGCAATTCCAGTAGAATTTTCCCCTGAAGCATAAAACTTTTTCATTCAGCGGCATTCCCAGCCGGACGAAGTCCGCCGTGCGGTCGGGGTAAGGAAGAATGCGCTGCCCGATGATATTGACCATATTAAGTTCCTCGCGGCGGGCGTCGGCTTCGGCGCTGATTTGAACGGCCGTGAAGCACAGCACCAGCCCCATAATAACCATGCCTTCCTTCCATTTTCTGCTGGTCTTTTCTCTCAGCGCATGAATGGCGAATGCCGCGAAAAATATGAGGGCAACGCACAGGCTGTAATAAGCGTTGCTGTCACGGCTGTTGTTCCACAACACCCAGACCGGCACGATCGAATACACCAGAAGCCGTGAAGGTCTCGGCGAAAGAAGAAACCGGCACAGCAGCGCGAACACCAGCACGAATCCGGAGAAAGAAACGCTTTCGCTCATGATGGCGCGATTCCAGAAAAAAAATATCCATGACAGCGATACCATGGAAAGAAAGAAAATACAGAGGCCGCTTAAAATTGCCGGTTTGATGACATCGGACACCAGCAGGAATAAAAATCCCCACGAGAAGATAAAGAGCGCCAGTTGGAAACTTGTCATCGCCTGTTCTGAGGGGAATAGCTTGAGCAGCAACGGCACCGTGAAAGCACGGTCGGCATAAATAAAATTCGTAAGAGGAAACAATGGAATATCGCTCACATCAAAATATTGTGCGCTGTCTGCATAAACAGGTATGGGAATCGCAAAAAACAGCCACACGCTGGCGATAATCCACAGCCCGATCAGCACGAGATTTATTTTCGGGACTTGCGAAAGATAGCGCAGATAAGGCGCGTAAGGTGGTTCCTCGGTCACGGATGTTGCTTCGTCGGTCATTGCGGCTCCGGCGTCAGCGCCTGCAGATCGGGCGTGGTGACGTAAGGGATGAATTCTTCGGCGCGCTGCGCGGCGTAAATGCGCCGGATGGTTTTCCTGTCGTCCGGCGGCCAGTAATCGACGGTGACGACTTTGAGCTGCGGCGACTCGCTTTGCACTTTTTTCAGCGATTCGGCGATGGATTGATACACGTGGGGATCCACCATTTTCGGTTTCCCCGTTCCAGTCCAATAGGTGTAGATGCTCTCGGCGAGCACGTAATTAATGTCATGCTCGACCTGCGGCAGAATTTCAAACCCGCGGTTGAGCATAATGACGAGGTGCGGGTAGCGCGCGTGGATGTCCTTGATGATCAGCGCCGCCGCCTGCGTCAGGCCGGCGTAGCGCGGATTCATTGTCTCGACGGCGATCAGGCTGTCGGTCGTATCGAGCATGATGCCGTCGAAGCCCTGTGAGGTGATGGAGGGAATCAGCGTGTTCAGCATGTAGCTGGCCCATTTCGACTTTCGCGTGTCGATGATGGGGTTGCCTGTCCAGTGCGGCCCGGTATCGAGGACGAGATCATCGTTTACGATATTCTGATAATCGCTTCGGCTGGTTTCCGCTTCGCCGAGGCTGACATAACCGAGCAGGATTTTCCCCTCTTCCTTCAGCGGCGCCAGCGGCGGATGGCTTGCGCGGTCGAAAACGATGATGTCATACGGCGCGAAGGCACTGTCGGGGAATACATTGCCATAGTAGGCTGCCCAGCGCAGCGGCGGTTTGGATTGGCAAGACGTGAGCAACATCGCTGCTAGGAGTATGATGGAGGCGTGGCGCAACTACACACCTTACGACGCCATTTCCACCGGCGCGTCCTGCGTCAGGCGCGGGCCGGCGGCGGGGGTGGTTTCGGTTGCCGCCGTGGATTCGGTCAGCACCGGCGCGGCGGGCGCTTCGGCGGATTCTTTATCCTCTTCGTCCTCGCGCGCGCGGGCGATATGATCGTCAATCGCCTTGATGCGCAGCGTCTTGAGCAAATCGCGCACTTCCTGCCGTGCCGCGATGTGCGATAGTGAAAGGCTCCCGCCGCCGGTGGTTTCCATGATGTCGAGCACGGTCAGCCCCTGCAGGAACATCTCGCGGAAAATCACGCGCTCGGAAAAGCCGGGCGCGACGCGGAAACCGATGCGGCGCGACAATTCCTGCGTCGCCTGCGTCATGAAGCGCTTGTTCTTGGCGTCGATGTTGGAAAGGCGGTTCCGCATGACGATCCACTCGATCGAGCCGCCGTCGCGCTTGGCGCGGGCGAGCTTCTGCTCCCACACCATTTCGCTGTAGATGCTGGGCTTGATGATTTTCATCGTCTGGCCATCCACCGTGGCCAGCACGTCGAGATCGACGAAGCTGTCGTTAATCGGCGTGATGACAGTGTCGGCATAGGCATGGGCGACGCGCGACAGGTGCGTATCGTTACCGGGGCTGTCGATGACGACGAAATCATTGACGCCGGCGATGCGCGCCAGCGCGCGGACGAAGCGCTCCCGCTCGTCCTCCTCGGCTTCCGAGACGACGCCGAACGGGCTTTTCTGGACGACGACATGCTGCGGCTGCGGCAACGGCACGTTTTCCTTGAGCATAGTCTGGCGGCGGTTTTCCAGGTAGCGCGACAGGGAGCGCTGGCGCGAATCGATGTCCATGCTGCCGACCGAAAAACCAAGCCTGAGCAGCGAAATGATGAGGTGCATCCCGCTGGTGGTTTTTCCCGATCCGCCCTTTTCGTTGCCGAGCACGATAACGTGCGCTTTTTTCATTGGCGCCGTTTCCGGCACGGCGAACGATAACACCGGATCATTCATGACGTATCTACCCCCAGATGATTATTTTCCCGGGGAAGTATAACCGGCCTTGCCTGCGACTCAAGGGTATTTTAGGAAAAAATACATGGTCATCGAAAACCCGATGACGCTCACCAGCAGGCGCACTTTCTCCGGTGAAATTTTAAGCGCACAGCGCGCGCCCATATACCCGCCCGCCACCGCGCCTGCAATCATCACCGCCGCCATCGGCCAGATCACCTTGCCGGAAAAAATGAATATCAGCACGGTGATGGCGTTGACGGCGCCGGTAAGGATGGTCTTCATCGCGTTCATGCGGTGGATATGCGCATGTCCCATCATCTGCAGCATGGCCAGCGTCAGGATGCCGATGCCGGCGCCGAAATACCCGCCGTAGACGGCAATCAGCGCCATCGTCGCGAAGGCCGGCAGGCCTCTCTCCAGATTCAGATGGCAGCGGTTGAGGACGGATATCAGGCGCCGCCCGAAGGTGAAGACCAGCGTCGCCAGCAGCATCAGCCACGGCACCAGCGCCTTGAACGTTATCTCCGATGTCGCCAGCAGCAGCCCTGCTCCCGCCGCGCCGCCCACCAGCCCTATCGCCAGCAGGGGATGCAGGGTCTTTCGATCCGTCTGCAGCACCCTCCGGTAACCCCAGGCGCTGGCTACCGTGCCCGGCCAGAGGGCTATCGTGCTCATGATATTGGCTTGCAGGGCAGTCAGCCCGCTTAAGATAAATACCGGAAATGTAAGGAAAGTTCCGCCGCCGGCCACGGAGTTGATGGCCGCCGCCAGGAACGATATCCCGAAAAATATCGCGATATCAGGCAAAGTCATTGAGTTATTTCACATTTTTATTGCTTTTACGCAGGGGACATGGCACATGATTCTAGTCTATAGTCCTATATCCATACACAGCATATGGCAACGATGAACAAACAGAAGATAGCGATTGCTTCCGATCACGCCGGATTTGACATGAAGAAGACATTGAAGACGGAATTGGACGCGCTGGGATACGAAGCGGAGGATATGGGAACGCACGATACGCAGTCGGTCGATTATCCGGACTTTGCCCACGCGCTGGCCAGGTGGGTGGAGGCGGAAAAAAATCGCCGGGGCGTTTTGATTTGCGGATCGGGCATCGGCATGTCGATCGCCGCCAACCGGCATAAGGGTGTGCGCGCCGCGCTGGCGCATGGCGGCGGGGAAGCGGCGCTGGCGCGCAGGCATAACGATGCTAACGTGCTGTGCCTGGGCGCGCGTATCACCAGCGACGAGGCGGCGAAGGATGCGTTGAGGATGTTTTTGAATACAGCCTTTGAAGGCGGAAGGCATGAGAAACGCGTGGAGAAGCTGGGGTAGAAAATAAAATGCCCGGTGAAGACCAAAGACAAACCTTGGAAAAGATTGGGGCACCCTGGGTGAATCTGTATTCGTGTAATGGTACATTCTTTTTGAAAGATTCTGGCTGCGAAAACGCTAATTTTAGGTAGGCAAATAGTGGCGTAGTGAAAAAAGAGAGAAGAACAATCCTGGAGGGAACGGAATCTGGAACCCAACTTTACCGGAACATGGCTACTTTTTTTGTAGCCCTGGTCGGAACAATAACCGCAATCGTTCAACTTTCTAAATAAGGAACTTGTGAATGCTACATGCTAAAAAGGAACCTGCTGGAATGAATTATTTTTTCGATACCGACCTTGCTTCCGCCGACCCGGAAATATTTTCCGCCGTTCAGGGCGAGCTGCACCGGCAGCAGACGCAGATCGAACTGATCGCCAGCGAAAATATCGTGAGCCGCGCCGTGCTGGAAGCGGCGGGCACGGTACTCACCAATAAATATGCCGAGGGCTATCCCGGCAAGCGTTATTACGGCGGCTGCGAATGGGTGGACAAGGCGGAACAACTGGCCGTCGACCGCGCCAGGCGATTATTCAACTGCAAATATGCCAACGTGCAGCCGCATTCCGGTTCGCAGGCCAACCAGACGGTTTTCCTCGCGATCTTGAAGCCCGGCGAGACGTTCCTTGGCATGAGCTTAGCTGCGGGCGGGCATTTAACGCACGGGGCAACGGTCAATGAATCGGGCAAATGGTTCAACGCCGTGCAGTATGGCGTGCGCAAGGAAGATTGCCTGATTGATTACGATGAGGTCGAGCGCCTCGCCCGCGAGCACAAACCCAAACTGATTCTCGCCGGCGGCTCGGCCTATCCGCGCGTCATCGATTTCGCGCGTTTCCGCAAGATCGCCGATTCCGTGGGCGCTTATTTCATGGTGGACATGGCGCATTTCGCGGGCCTCGTTGCCGCGGGCGTTTTCCCCAGCCCCCTGCCATATGCGCATGTCGTCACCACCACCACGCACAAAACGCTCCGCGGCCCGCGCTCCGGTATGGTGCTCTCCAACGACGAAGATCTGGGCAAAAAATTCAACTCGGCGTTATTCCCCGGACTCCAGGGCGGCCCATTGATGCACATCATCGCCGCCAAGGCCGTGGCGTTCGGCGAGGCGCTGAAGCCGGAGTTCAAAACCTACGGCAGGGCGGTGATCGAAAACGCACAGGCGCTGGCGGCGACGCTGGTCAAGCGCGGCGTCAACATCGTCTCCGGCGGCACGGACTGCCATTTGATGCTGGTCGATTTGCGGCCCAAGAAGCTCACCGGCAAGGCGGCGGAGGAATCGCTCGAGCGCGCCGGGCTGACCTGCAACAAAAACGCCATCCCCTTCGACCCGGAAAAGCCGTTCGTGACTTCGGGCATTCGTTTGGGGACTCCGGCAGGAACCACGCGCGGTTTCGGCGTTTCGGAATTCAAGCAGATCGGCGAGATGATCGGCGATGTGCTGGACGGCCTCACCAGAGGCGGCGATAATTCCGCCGTTGAAGCCGCGGTGCGCAAGCAGGTGGAAGCGCTGTGCAAACAGTTCCCGATTTATGGAAAATAGGAAATTCTGATGCCCCCCATACAGCCAGATCATTTTAAAAGAAAACCAGGAGCTATTTTAAATCGACTATGTGGTTTAAAAATTGGAGCTAAGGACGCAGATTTTTTAACTTATCTTTGGTGTGAATGGGATCGATGGCGGCCTGATAACAGCGATCAGAATCCCTTCTCAGGTGATTCATTGCACAGCAGAAAAAAACTTGAACAAGAGTTTGGCAGCAGACGTTTTGCTGAACAAATCAAGGATTTTTATGACGTGTTATTTGATGCAAGAAAGAAAAAAAATCAATTGCAGAAACTGACAGACGGAGAAAAGAAAGCTTTACAAGAGGGAATTGAGATTGTCTTGCCTGCCTTGTACAAAGAAGCTGCGAGAGTTTCAAAATTAAGCGGCAAGATAAGCGCTGATAACAGTGCTCTACGTAAAAAACTTAAAGCCGATGAATCGCCAGATACGGGTGGCATTGAAGACTTGATATTACAAATCGGTCGAGCGGTTCATTCAGATTTAAGCGATGATGAGATTCTAAAAAGAGCCGTGAAATTTAGCACACGAGACAGTAGCAATGCAGAGCAAGAGAAGGCATTTCTTAAAGAAGCCGGAAAATTAACATTGCAATTATGCGGTAGCCTGCAAATACGAATAAAAGACAGCGCACGTAATTTTTTTCATAGCGACGAGATTACGCTATAAGGAATAAGGAAATTTTGCATGAAATGCCCATTCTGCGGACATGCGGACACACAGGTGAAAGACTCCCGGCCAAGCGAGGATGGGCTGACCATCCGCCGCCGCCGTTTCTGTCCGGAATGCAACTCGCGCTTCACGACGTTCGAGCGCGTGCAACTGCGCGAACTGACGGTGCTCAAGAAAAACGGCGAGCGGCGCATGTTCGACCGCGACAAGCTGGCGCGCTCGCTGCAACTCGCCTTGCGCAAGCGCCCGGTGACGCCAGAGCAGGTCGAGCAACTGGTGACGCGCGTCGTGCAGAAGCTCGAGTCGCTGGGCGAAAATGAAATTCCAACCGTCATGATCGGCAAAATCATCATGGATGAGTTGAAAAAAATCGACAGCGTTGCCTACATACGCTTCGCTTCAGTCTACCGCGACTTCCGCGAGGCCAAGGATTTCGAGGAAATTGTCGGGGAACTGGGTGGGGAGGAATAAGGTGTCGGGTGCCGGATATCGGGTGTCAGGAAGGATATTGGCAGTGTTACCTGTCACCTTGCTGCTCGGCTGCGACTGGATCGGCCGCCAGGCCGATGCGCTGGGCGCATACATGCCGGTCATCGGCCAGCGCTGCGAGCACTGGCAGTGTATGACTGCGTCGGGGCAGGCCGAAAGCGATGCCGCCAAGGCGCAGGAGCAACAGCAGAACCCGCCGCCGCAACCCGATCCGGCGCCTGTTTACCCGCCCGACGCAACGCCTTCCGCCGTGCCGGAAAATCATCTCATCGCCGCGCCGCCCATCTGACCCACGCGCAGGCGGATTATGTCGTTTTACCCTCATCGTTTCATGCCTGTCGCGCTATCGCTGGCGCGACGCAATCTGGGCCAGACCTGGCCGAACCCGAGCGTCGGCGCAGTCGTTGTCAAAAACGGCAGGATCATCGCGGAAGGATGGACGGCCAAGGGAGGCAGGCCGCATGCGGAAACCGAAGCGCTGGCGCAGGCGGGCATGGCCACGCGCGGCGCAACCTTGTATGTCACACTTGAACCCTGCGCCCATCACGGCAAAACGCCGCCGTGCGCCGAGGCGATTATCAATGCGGGCATTGCGCGCTGCGTTGTCGCCTGCCGCGATCCGAATCCTGAAGCTACCGGCGGCATCGCGCGATTGCAACAAGCGGGCATCGAAGTGGTGGAAGGGATATGCAGGGAGGAAGCAAAAGAAATCAATCGTGGATTTTTTTCCGTCATCGAAAAAAAACGGCCATTTATTGCGCTTAAAATCGCCACGTCGCTGGATGGGAAAATAAGCCGCGCCGAAGCGCGCCTGCGCGAAGGCGGATGGATCACCGGCGAGTTCGCGCGCGCCTACGGACATTTGCTTCGCAGCCGGTTTGATGCCATCGCCACCGGCATCGGCACCGTGCTGGCCGATGACCCGCTGCTCACCTGCCGTCTGCCGGGGCTGGAAGACCGCTCGCCGGTGCGCGTGGTATTCGACCGCCAGAGGCGGCTGCCGGAGGATTCGCGGTTGGCCATGACCGCGAAGGATGTACCGTTATGGGAGACGGCACTCCCGGTAGAGGAGGCTGTAACATGGCTGGCCGAAAAAGGCATTACGCGGCTCCTGGTGGAAGCCGGGCAGAAGCTTTCGAGCGCCTTCCTGCACAGCGGGCTGGTGGACAGGATTTACTGGTTCCGCAGCCCTATGGTGATCGGCGAGGGCGGGTTGCCTGCGTTCGGCGAGGGAGTTTCCCTTGTACGGCGGCGGCGAAGGGAAATACGCTCGCTGGGCGAAGATACATTGGAAACTTATGAAAGATCAGACCCCGCACTGAATGCGGGGTAACAAGATATGTTCACCGGCATCGTAAGCGCTATCGGCATCATCGGGTCGGCCACGCGGC
>JAGWIM010000140.1 GCA_028873525.1 Pseudomonadota bacterium | reverse complement strand
CATCGAAAACGTCATCCGGTTCCTCAAGCGATTCCACATCCTCACCGACCGCTACCGAAACCGGCGAAAACGCTTCGGACTCCGATTCAACCTCATTGCAGCCATCTATAATCAAGAGCTTAAACTATGAATTGTGCAGGAGGTCTAATAATAAAGTAAAAGTATAGAGGATTATCGCGAGGCATTGCGCCATGGTCATTTCATTATGCGCATAAATACAATTTTAACCATTTTCTCTTAAGGTGGAGGCATGAAAGACGTTTATACTGAATCCATCCTGCTCATCGAGCGCCTGCACCGCCGCTTCCTTGATGTCGTCAAAACCGAGCTTGACCGTCTCAAAATCGACGACATCAACAACGTGCAAACGCTTATTCTTTACAACATCAGCGCCGAGCAACTCACCATCGGCGAGTTGACCAACCGCGGATATTACCTTGGATCGAACGTGTCGTATAACGTCAAGAAACTGGTCGAAAATAATTACCTGGTGCAGGAACGCGCGCCGCACGACAAGCGATCGACGCGCATCAAGCTCTCGGACAAAGGGCTGGAACTCTGCAAACGTGTGGCCGATCTTTATCAGCGCAATGTTGACCGGTTATCGAAGGAAATGGATACTGCTGCGCTCTCCGGCCTGAACAAAACCCTGTCGCAGCTTGAGCGCTTCTGGACCGATTACATCAACAATATTCACAAAATAAAATAGGCTTCCGCGCGGGTTTTGTTACCGCATTTTCGAGCTGTTTTTTGGGTTTTTCCGGCGTTATTCTTGATTTTTCCCCTGTTATTTTGGCATTTTTCCCTATTTTTTTCCATTTTTTCCGGCACCCAAAACCGCCGTTTCCGGCGCCGCTGAAACCTTCATTGATAGCACGCCGCCGCCGGCCCCGGAAGAGACAAAGCAAAATCCCTTGACTCGCCGCCGCAAATCTCCTACAAATCCGGCCTTTCAACCTGCAAGGATGAAGCTATGTCAAGGCGTTGCGAAGTCACGGGCACCGGCTCCCGGTTCGGTCATAAAGTATCACACTCGAACCGTAAGACCAACGTGCGTTTTCTACCCAATTTACAGCATGTTTCGCTTGTCAGCGATATCCTTGGCACACGCATAGGCCTGCGCGTCACGGCGGCGACCCTGCGCTCCATCGAACATAACGGCGGCCTGGACGCCTACCTGCTCGGGCACTCCGAGCGCAAGCTCGCGCCGGAAGCGGCAAAGCTCAAGCGGCAGATAAAGCGCAAACTGGCAAAAACCCGGACCGCCTGAACTCCGTCAAAGATATTTCCTAACCTTCCCTCTGCAGCAACCTCAACCTAAGCGCGTTGAGCTTGATGAATCCGGCGGCGTCTTTCTGGTCGTAGGCGCCTTTGTCATCCTCGAAGGTGACCATTTTTTCGCTGTAGAGCGAGTGGGACGATTTGCGGCCAACGACCGAGACACTGCCTTTATATAATTTCAGGCGCACCGCGCCGCTGACATTCTTCTGCGATTTATCAATGAGCGCCTGCAGCATCTCACGCTCCGGCGACCACCAGTAGCCGTTATAAATAAGCTCGGCGTAGCGCGGCATCATCTCATCCTTCAAATGCGCCGAGGCGCGGTCAAGCGTGAGGGACTCCATGCCGCGATGCGCCGCCAGTAAAATCGTGCCGCCGGGCGTTTCATAAATCCCGCGCGACTTCATGCCGACATAGCGGTTCTCGACCAAATCCAGCCGCCCTATGCCGTTTTCACCGCCGAGTTTATTCAAACAAGTAAGCAGCGTGGCGGGTGACATTTTTTTGCCGTCAATCGCCACCGCGTCGCCGCGCTCGAACTCGATTTCGATGAAGGTCGGCGTATCGGGCGCTTTTTCCGGCGACACCGTGCGCGTGAACATATCCTCGTGCGGCGCCACCCACGGGTCTTCCAGCACCTTGCCCTCGTAGGAAATATGCAGCAAATTGGCGTCGGTGGAGTAGGGGGCTTCGCCGCGCTTATCCTTGGCAATCGGAATCTGGTGCTTCTCGGCGTACTCGATGAGCCTGGTGCGCGACGTCAAATCCCACTCGCGCCACGGGGCGATGACCTTGATGTTTGGCTTCAGCGCATAATAGCCCAGCTCGAAGCGCACCTGGTCGTTGCCCTTGCCGGTCGCGCCATGCGCCACGGCATCGGCCCCCACCATTTCGGCAATCTCAATTTGCCGCTGGGCGATCAAAGGCCGGGCAATCGAGGTGCCCAGCAGATACTGGCCCTCATACAGCGCGTTGGCCCGGAACATCGGGAACACGAAATCCTTCACGAAGGTCTCGCGCAAATCCTCGATGAA
>JAGWIM010000061.1 GCA_028873525.1 Pseudomonadota bacterium | reverse complement strand
GGGTTCGCTATTCAACTGCACGTGCGGTGACATATGGAGGTCTTTATGGACGAGGTTGCAAATCGTGGGAGGATGCCGTGGGCGCGGTCTCGTGAGCCGTGGCGAACACAGATTTGTGCTGTTGTTAATCTTTGGTTGGATGACGTGATCTCTGATTTGCAGGCGAATAATAAGCTCGTGGATATTAAGGAATTGGTGTTTGAGAGATTGTCTGGCGAGCCGAAACAAGAAGAGCAACTCAGAGAGGCTGTCGAGGACATTGAAATTGCGACGAGCACCATCCGGCGTTGCGGCGCCGAAAAAATAAATTCTTACGACAGTCGCTGCGCGGCTTTGCGAGAAACGCTTGCGAGTAAACCGCAACACAGGAGTTGCAAGATCAGGTAGGAATGCTGTCATCTGCACTTTCCGACATATTCTTAGTCACGCCACAAGTTCTGTTAGGCGTTTGATTAGCGGGTGGATTTTTCGTGATCCAGGTTCGATGATCGGGAACGTCGAAAAATAGTGTCGAACCCGCTTGGCGCGGGTGCAGTCCGCCCAGTCCCGTGGTTTATGCGGCATTTTCGAGTGAAATCTCCTGAAACTGGGTGTGAGTTCGGGGGATTATCGCAGCCGACGAAAGCGCTTCGCACTCCGATTCAATCTCATCGCAGCCATTTACAATCAAGAGCTTAAACTATGAGTTGCAGAAGAGGTCTATTATTGCGCCCGGGCGGTACTGACCGGTTTCGGCTGGTCAAGTGGCCGTTGCATAAAAGCCACTTATCTGCATAATTTTTCAACCATTGGTAATTTTGGGGGACAGGAGGGTAGGGAACGGCTACAATCAGGCTCAAAATAGGAAAAATTTTCCCTGTTGCGCGATTGCTAATATTTTGTTAATTACTGCGGCGGAGGGTAACTATTAGGTAATTTTTATGTCGAAGCTGTCATTACACAAGAGCGATAACCCGTCAAAAAACCCGCCGGAGGAATTGCAAACCTCTATCTTCAACCGGTTCAGCAAAGTTCCTCGGCGGACGGAGTCTGTCGTCTATGAATTCACCGACGACCGGGCGCTGCTGCACCAGTATTACCACCTCCGCGAAACCATGTACCGCAAGGTATTCCGGACCGATAAATTCGTCGGCGAGGAAGATCTGCACGATAAAATCAGCCATATCCTGGTTGCGCGCCGGGGAAAGCTGGTGGTAGGCGGATGCCGGCTGACTATCCGCGATGGCGACGAAGATTTCCTGCTGCCTATGGAGACACCGGATTTCAGGCTGCGCCGCTTGTTTAAGGAGCTTTCGCTGAATAAATTGCGCCACAGCGAAGTCTCGCGGTTCGCCGTGATGGATGACGATGATGACCATCTGGATATCATGATGGTCTTAAGCCAACTCACCTTCGAGAAATGCGTGGATGCCGAAGTGGCCTATTCCTTCCTCAAATCCAGCTTGCCGATGGCGCGCAACTGGCGGAGAATCATACAGACGCGTTGCGGCCAGCCCAATGTCCGCATCCGCACCGACATTGCCGTGCCGGAAAATCCCATCCACCCTGAAATCAATTGGTATATCACCGAAGTGCCATTGCCGGCGTCGCAAACGGCGCTTCTGCATGAAGGTACGCTCGTCCGTCCGGCGGAATCGCTGGTACATTAAGCGCCATGCATTCAGGGAATGAGGCCTGTCTTCGGGAATGGCATGCGATTTTACCCAAAGGGCGCATCCTGCCCGAAACCGGCGTCGCCCGGTACCGTGAGAACTGCCTGAGCCTTGTCCGGCGCATCCTTGCCGTCCTGCAGCCGGAAAACGAAGCGGAAATCGTGATGATTGTGCAAATCGCCAGCCGGCACCGCGTGCCGCTTTACACCATCAGTACCGGCCACAACTGGGGCTACGGCACCAGCCTGCCGGTGATGGACGGTTGTGCCATCCTCGATCTTTCCCGCATGACCGCCATCCGCGATTTCGATGCCGAGCTGGGGCTTGTCACCCTGGAACCGGGCGTGACGCAGCAGCAACTTTTTGATTTTATGAAAGAGCATAGACTCGATTTTTACGTGCCAACCACCGGTGCCGGGCCGACCACGAGCATCGTCGGAAACGCTTTGGAGCGCGGCTTCGGCATGACGCCGGAGGAAGACCATTTCCGCGCCGTGACCTCTGTGCGCGCCGTGCTGGCCAGCGGCGAGATCTACCAGTCCTGTTTCACCGAGATGGGGGCGCCGCAGGCGGGCGTGTGGAAATGGGGCATCGGACCGTATCTCGACGGGTTGTTCGCGCAGGGCAACATCGGCATCGTCACTTCGCTGCAGATCGCGCTCGCGCCGAAGGCCGAGCACACCGAGATCTATATGTTCACGCTGAAAGACGAAGCCGGGCTGGAACAGATGCTGGAGGCCTGCCGCGGGCTGATGGCGGATATGCGGGGAACGCTGGGCAACATGAAGATTCTTAACCGGCAGCAATTGGCCAGCACCATCGGCGATGCCCAGATAGGCGCCGGGCTTATAAGAGAATTTGCCTGGATGGGCTTCGGCGTTTTCCGCTGCAAAAAAGGCATGGTGCCGTCCATCCGCAAGGAAATTCGGCGCGCGCTTGCGGCGCACACATCGCAGCTGACTTTTGTCAATGAGCGACGGAATGCTCTGCTGAACCGGCTATCCCGGTGGATTCCGGGCAAAACGGGCGCGGTGGTAAAGCGCCAGCTGGGCTGCATCGGGTTTCTGATGGATCTGGTGAACGGCGTTCCCCGCGCCGACGGCCTTGGCCTGGTGTATCAGCATGTGAAAATGTCCACTATTCCCCCGGTTGATCCGGTGCAGGACGGCGTCGGCGTGCTCTGGTATGCGCCGGTGCTGCCGATGAAGCCAGCGCTGATTATCCGCATGATAGGGATGGTGCAGAACGTGCTTGCGAAATATGGTTTTACGCAAGCCATAAGCTTCATCGTCAGCAATGAAAAATGCGCGATTGGCGTAGTTCCCCTTATTTACAAGCGCCCGGAAGGGGCGGAGACCGCCCATCAGTGTTACCGTGAGTTATGGGAGCGCGGTAACGCGCTCGGCTGCCCGCCTTACCGGATCAATGTCGGTGCGATGCCGGAGCTTACGGGCCAACCGGGTTCGGTGTACTGGGACAGCGTCGGCAAAATCAAGGCGGCATTGGATCCTAACCACATCCTGTCACCCGGCCGCTATGCGCCGGCGGCAGAGGCTTGATTTTTAGCAAACCGCATCGGGATTTTGTCTTTCGGGTAAACGCCGAAACTGAAGTCAATCTGCGGGTCGTTGGGAAAACGGCTGTAGAACTCCAGCCTGTACCGTAAAACCAGCGTTGCCAGAATGAACTTGCATATGATCGGCGCCATGTGTTGTCCCAGGCATGATCTCGGCCCGGCGCCGAACGGCAGGAAGGCGACGGGGTGGTAATCGGCCCGTCGCTCCGGTGAGAACCGTTCCGGTTCGAACGCTTCCGGGTTTTTCCAGTAATCGGGATGGCGCTGCGCGAAATAACGAATCGGCACGAGAATGGAATTCTTTGGAAATGAATACCCGTCGATCTCAATAGGATCCGTAGCATAGCGTGGCGATCCCCAGAAAGGCGGATAAAGCCGGTTGGTTTCGTTAAGCACCATGTCCAGGTAAGGTAGTTGATGCGTATCCGCTACCGTAATCTCCCTGTTTCGAAACGGCGCCAGTTCGTCCAGCACTTTTTTCAATACCGGCGGATGTTGCGCCAGCAGATATAATGCCCACGCCAGCGGTGAACTCATGGCGCTTGCTCCGAAATAAATCGAGAACATCTCGTCCACCGCTTCCTGGTTCGTCCAGGTTCTTCCCAGTTGCGGGTCGGTCGTATGCAATATGCTGGCCAGGATATCATGATACTGTTCCGGCTTCTCCCTATGCTCCCGCACTATCCTGTGCATCAGCGCCCAGAAACGCTTCGCCGTTTTCCGGTAACGGAGGTTAGACGGCGTGGGAATCCACAGCGGCGTTTGTGTGGTAAACATGCTTTCGGCAAAATGCGTATCCTGGCACACCTGGTCCAGCCGTTCCTCCAGCGACTCGGATAAGAGGATATTGAAAGATAAATCAATGACCAGGCGCCGCAATTCATAATAGATATCCACCGTGCGGCCTTCAGCGGCGTAATGGTCCCAGCGGGGAAAATGCCGCGCGATAATAGCCGGGATGTTCTGGCAATATTGCTCGCTGCTGCCGCGTTCGAAATTAGGCCCGGAAACGGCTTTCCTGTGTTTCCACTCCTTCCCCTGGTCGTTGAAAATCCCGTTGCCCATCAGCCAGTCCGCTTTTTTCATCAGGCGCGGTGGCTTCACGATGCCGGCCGTTTTATGAGCGTATACCAGCTTGATATGTTCAGGTTTACGGAAGCAAAACACATGAAGCGGCACCCACATTTTCAGCTTCACGACATCGCCGTGCCGGGTGAATTCCTCGGCCAGCCGGGTGATTAGCAGCAGGGGTGACGGCCTGAAGAAGGAAACGGTGACTTCGGGAATGGGTTTTGCCTGCATACGGTTTCCAGTTGATGGAACAAGGATTTATAGCCTTCCTGCCGCCACATTGCAATTTCAGAATCTGTATTATTATTGCAACAGTCATTACACATTTTAACCATGGTAGTAGATATAGGGGGGTATCAGTATAATCTTTTCTTAACATCCTTTTGTTATTGCTTTGAAAGCATAACAGGGAATGCCATTTATGAAATCATCTGCTTTGGTTTGTTCCAGCATTATTGGATCAATGGCGCTTATGCTTGCCGTTACACCGGCATCGGCGGATGACCAGGTGAATACGAACCAGCTTCTGAACATGTCGCTGGCGCAGCTTTCCAATATCGAGGTGACCTCCGTCTCCAAAACGCCGGAAAAAGCCGATCAGGCGGCCGCCGCTATTTACGTCATCACCCAGGAAGATATCCAGCGCTCCGGCGCCACCAACATTCCCGAATTATTGCGGATGGTCCCCGGGCTGGATGTTGCCCAGGCCGGCGCGCATGACTGGGCGGTATCCTCACGCGGGTTTAATAATCAGTTCGCCAATAAGCTGCTGGTGCTGATCGACGGCAGGACCGTTTATAATCCGCTGTTCTCCGGCACGTTCTGGGAAGTGCAGGATGTGCCGCTGGAGGATATTGACCGCATCGAAGTGATCCGCGGCCCCGGTGCGACGCAGTGGGGCGCCAACGCGGTGAACGGCGTGATCAACATCATCACCAAGAAAGCCAAAGATACGCAGGGCAAACTGGTCAGCGTCAGCGCCGGCAATATGGTCAGGGCCGACGACATGGTGAGGGATGGTGTGAAAATCGGTGACGACAGCTACCTGCGCCTCTATGCGAAATATAATGACGATGCACCGGAATATAACATCGGTGGCAGCCGCAGCGATGACGGCTGGCAGAAGCGCCAGGCCGGTTTCCGCAGCGATTCTACTTTAACCGATCGTGATTCGCTGACCGTGCAGGGCGATACCTACGATGCGCATGAAGGCGAGAACTTCAAATTTCCTGAACTGTCTGTTCCTTATGTTTATTATAACCCCGGGGATATCGAGGCATCAGGCGCCAATGTATTGACGCGCTGGACACGGAATATCAGCGCCGAGTCTTCCACCGCTACGCAGTTTTACCTCGATAACTCGCAATATAAGACCAGCTGGGGCAGTTATAATGCAACAACTGCCGATCTAGACTTCCAGCACACCTGGACCGGCTGGAAAGGCAACGAAATCGTGTGGGGTACCGGCTATCGCCTGATTATGGACCATAATGGCGCCACCTCATTATTCACGTTAACGCCGAACGAACGAAACGATAGTGTATATAGCGCCTTCCTGCAGGATAAGATTACGCTGCATCCCAACGACTGGTTCCTGACGCTGGGCTCGAAATTCGAGCATAATCCCTATACCGGCTATGAGGTGCAGCCCAGCACCCGGCTGTCCTGGCTGATATCCGATACGCAGATGGCATGGGGATCGGTGTCGCGCGCCGTGCACCCGGCAAACCGGTTTACCTCCGACGGCACCATTACGCTGGCCGGCTATCCGGCAGGCGTATTTGCGGGGGGGCCTACGTTTGTAGGGAATGTCGGCAATACGAGCCTGGGTTCCGAAGAGTTGATCGCCTATGAATTAGGGTACCGCATCCGGCCGACGAAATCCGTTTCACTGGATCTTGCCGCATTCTATAATAAATATAGCAATCTTTTCATCGGCACGTTCGGCACGCCCTATTCCATCGGCGGCGGCAATTTTTTCGAGCCTTTATCTGCTACCAACAACAATACGGCGCATTCGGAAGGGTTTGAACTCGGCACCAAGATCGATGCTACCAGAAACTGGCAGTTGGCAGGGTCCTACAGTTATCTCAATTTAAAATTTGATAAAATCGACCCCGGCTTTTCCTTTACCAATAATCCCAAGAACCAGTTTAACGTCCGCTCGACCTATCTTTTTCCGTATAATGTAGAAATGACTAATTCCTTGTATTACGTCGAAGGGCTGACGCAGACCAGCATTCCCGGCTATTACCGCTTTGACACCAAGCTTTCCAAGGAGCTGATGAAAGGCGTCGAGGTCAGCCTGGTCGGGCAGAACCTGCTGACGGCCTATCATCGGGAGTTCGGCGGATTCCTCTACCAGAACCCGGTGGAAATCGGCCGCAGCGTCTACGCCAACGTGACGTTTAAATTCTAGCTGAAACCGGGTTTTTATTGGTTGCCAGTCCATGCGGTCGCCCTGTAGCGCAAGGCTTCCTCCGGCAGCGGCAGGATTAGGTTGCCGATGAAAGGCGCAACGTTTATCTTGACGCTCGGCTGACATAGTTGTTAAAGAAGAACATAACGCAACCGGCGCATTATCGGAACGTGGGGAAGGAAGATGGCGAATATGGCATATGCATCTAACAGCCTTCCAATGGCCGCCATAACGGTGCTGGTTATCCTGATGCCGCTCGTTCCTGCCACGGCGCGCGCCGGTGATCCTGCCCCCATCGCCCCGCTGATGCCTCATGCTGATGTCGCCGCCGGAGCAAGGTTGGCACAGAACAAATGCAGCGCCTGCCATACCTTCAATAAGGGTGGGATCAACCAGTTCGGCCCGAACCTGTGGAACGCGGCAAACAGCCGCCAAGCCTATATCCATGATTACCATTATTCGGTCGCGTTCAGGCGGATGCACGATACACAGTGGACGGATGAGGCGCTGAATCGCTTTCTCTATAACCCGCAGGCCTATGCGCCTGGCACAAAGATGACATTTCCCGGTCTCAAGGATGCCGGTCAGCGCGCCGCCGTCATCGCCTGGCTGCATACGTTGAGCGATAAGCCGCACAAATAAAGAGGGGGCGCATGACGCAATCGGCAAGCCGCCCCTGTGTGCGGATGCTGGCGGCGGCGCCGGTGCTGTTGCTGTCGGCGGCGATGTTCGCTTTCGCGCTGTTTTACAAGCCGTCCGTTGCCCATTCGATTCCCGCCTTCGCCCGCCAGACCGGACAGGAATGCTCGGCCTGCCATGTCGGGTCGTTCGGCCCGCAACTCACCCGGTATGGTCGCGATTTCAAGTTGAACGGCTATGTCTGGGGCAGCGCCAGTAACCCGCTGAAAGGCCTGTCGGCCATGGCCTTCGGCGGCATTGAACATACCGGGGAGGACCTGCGTCGCGGTACCGAACTAACCGGCGTGCAGGAACGTTTCCATACCAATAACAATCCCACGCTCGACCAGTTTTCGCTGTTCTATGGCGGGCGGCTGCTGTCCAATGTTGGCATGCTGGCGCAGGCGACGTACAGCAATCCCAAAGAATCTTTCGCCTGGGACAATACCGACATCCGCTTCGCCGACAATGCGACACTCGCCGGTGAGAGCCTTGTGTACGGGGTTTCGCTCAACAATAACCCGTCAGTGCAGGATATCTGGCAGACGACGCCCGCCTGGCGGTTTCCGTACCTGACCTCGGCGCTGGCGCCAACGCCGGACGCTTCACCCTATATTTCAAGTCTCGGCGGGCGGGTGGCCGGCCTTGGCGCATATGGCATGTGGAACGACCTGGTGTATGGCGAGTTGTCCGGCTATGCCACGCTGCCGAACCACACGCAGTTGACGCTGGGCGAAAAGAATGCCGCGCAGAACGATTACCTGAGCGGCGTCGCGCCATACTGGCGGCTTGCCCTGCAGCAGGATTTCGGCCAGCATTACGTTTCCGTCGGCACGTATGGCATTGCGGCGAGCCGCTATCCTGATAACGTGCGCGATTTCGGTACGGATACGCTGCTCGATTACGCGGCGGACGCGACCTATCAGTTCACCTCCGGCGACGGCAGGCACAGCGTTTCCGTCTACGGCTCGGCGCTGCACGAGCGGCAGACCCTGAACGCGACTTTCGCCGCCGGAAATTCGGCAAACCTGACCGATGACTTAAACGATCTGCGCGCCAACATCGCTTACTATTATGATAATAAATACGGCGTCACGCTGGGGCGCTTCAGCACCACAGGCAGCGCCGATGCGACGCTCTATCCCGACGCCAGCCATCGTCCCGATAGCACCGGCTGGATCGTCCAGTGCGATTTCACGCCGCTCGGTACGGCGGATTCGCTCGGCTGGCCATACCTGAACGCCCGTTTCTTTGTCCAGTACACCGCCTATAACAGCTTTAACGGCGTCGGCTCCAATTATGATGGCACCGGTCGCAACGCCTCGGGCAACAACACCCTGTTTGCGGGAACATGGCTGGCGTTCTGACGCATTCCATTATGGTGATTCCTGCGGCGCGCCTACAGCCCAAACCCGCGCCCGGATAATGTTCGCCCAATGAGTGATTCCATGGCGCAGCGTCTAAAAAACAGGCGGGTAACCCGGATGTAAACTTTAAAATCGGCGGCAGCGGGTGGACTACCGGATGAGCCGGATATTCTCCAGCATCTTGATGTCGTCGCCGGAGGCGGCGTTCTCGTCGTCAAAGGAAAAATCTCCGGCGTCGCCCTCGGTCTGCACGCGGTTGGTGCGTTTGAATTTTCCGTCGACCAGCGCGCCGTCCTCGATGGTGATGGCTTCGTGCATGATGATGCCTTCGACATTGGCCGAGGCGTACAGATGCACGGTCTTGGCGCGGATGAGGCCGCGCACCTTGCCGTAAATCGATACGGCGTTGGCGACTACTTCGCCCTTGATGCTGCCGTTGGCGCGCAGCGTCAGGCTGCCGCAGCGGATATTGCCGTCGATCGTACCGTCGAAATCGATCATGCCTTCGCCGATGATGTTGCCCAGGATGTTCATATCCTGCGTGATCAGCGATATGCTGCTTTCTTTTTTGCTGACCGGCGTTTTGACTGTGGCGCTCGGTGCGCTATTCTTCAGAAACATAATCCCCCGCGTGTAAGAATTTTTCAGGATTCATGGGCTGGCCGTGGTAACGCACTTCGTAGTGCAGGTGCGGCCCGGTGCTGCGGCCGGTGGATCCCTCGATGCCGATGATATCGCCCTTCTTTATTTTCTGGCCGATGGTGACCAGTATCTTGCTCATATGGCCATAGCGCGTGGTGATGCCGAAGCCGTGGTTGATGTCGACGGCATTGCCGTAGCCGCCGTTCCAGCCGGCGGCGGCGACCACGCCATCGGCGGTCGCGAAAATCTTCGATCCGACGGGGCCGGCCAGATCGACGCCGGGATGAAAGGCGAGATGACCGGTGAACGGATCGATGCGATGGCCGAACGGGCTTTCCCGCTGGGCGTCACGAATCGGCGCGGCCAGCGGCAGGTTGCCGACGATACGGCGCAGCATGGCCAGTTTGTCGAGGTTGGCGTACATCTGGTATTCTTCGGAGGGCAGGATAATCGGGTCGTCCGGGATGTAGGGGCCGCCTTCGGCCTTGACGCTGCTTCTGGCCACCTGTTTTTTCAGCGTCTCGGGGGAGAGGCCGGTATGGCGGATGACGGTCTCCAGCGCATCGATGCTGCCTGATGTTTTTTCGCGCACGCGCTCGATGATGGCCTCGTTATTGCCTTTCAGTTGCGCCACCTTGTATTCGAGATAGGCGATGCGGGCATAAAGCTTGTCATGGTCGAGCGCCGACAGGGTGAACATCGGGTCGGAGAGCGTGCCGGTCATCGGCGCGGCGGCGCCCGAACCGGCATCGCCGGCGGCCAGTGGCGACAGGCGGTAAACGGTGCTGAAATTATTTTCGATGCGCGCATTGGCCACCGAGCGGAGCGTTCGGCTCTGTTCGCGAAGCGCCAGCCTGGCGGCCATGAAGCTGCCGGTGGAATACGACGCCCAGCAGACGCCGGATATCGTAAGCACGAGCGCGGAAAACTGCACGGCGCCGCTGATGGGAACGTGCTTTACCTTGCGCTCAGAGACAATGATGATGTTTCGTTTGTGGAACCATTTTCCGAAATAGCGTGCCATGACGGCGGAATATCGAGTCATCTGCTACCGGCTCCCCAGTTGTTACGTCTGGTTACTGTTTATATCCACTCTATCCAGTCGGCGTTCAAGCACGGCGGCGAAGAACCCATCAACCCCGTCTTGATGCGGAGTTACACGCAGATACGAAACGGAGTTCTTTCTTTCTGTTTCGCCAGCGGTGCGTTCCTTATCCCATATTTTTTTTGCGCAGACAACCCTGAAATTATTTCCGTTTTTTAAGAATTGTGCGATTTGATTTTCATTTTCCTCCGTCAGCACCGAGCAGGTGGCATAAACGATTCTGCCGCCGGGCTTCACCAATCGCGCCGCGCTTTGCAGAATGGATTGCTGTACCGTGATGACTTCCCGCAAGTCCCGTGCCGAAAATCGCCATTTGAGATCGGGGTTGCGCCGCCAGGTGCCGGAGCCGCTGCACGGCGCGTCGACCAGCACGCGGTCGGCGCTGGCTTTATGCCGCTTGATGAAGGCGTCCTGTTCGGAGGTGATGACGTGCGATTGCGCGTTGTCCACCCCGGCGCGTTTCAGCCGCTGCGACATCTGGGCGAGCCGCTTTTCCGACGTGTCCCATGCGAGAATCCGGCCTTTGTTTTTCATGGCGGCGGCCAGCGCCAGCGTTTTTCCCCCCGCGCCGGCGCAGAAATCAATCACCTTCATACCGGGCTGCGCGTCCACAAGCAGGGCGACCAGTTGCGAGCCTTCATCCTGCACCTCGAAATGCCCGGCCTTGAACAGCGGCGAGGTAAAAATCGGCGCGCGTTTTTTAAGTCTGAGGCCGATGGGCGAGAGCGTGGTGAGTTCCGTCTCGAAACCCTCTTTATATAGGGCGTCGCGCAATGCCTCGCGGGTGGTTTTAAGCGTGTTGACGCGCAGGTCTGTCGAGGCCTGCGCATTGAGCGCTTGCATGGCGCGTTCGAATTCCGCGCCGAAACTTTCGCGCAATATGGCATCCATCCATTCGGGGTAATTGAGGCGGACGGGGTCGGGTATTTCGGCCTCGTCACTCCCGCGAAGGCGGGAGTCTATTCGCCTTTGATTATCTTTATTTGCGAATGGATCCCCGCCTTCGCGGGGATGACGGTATAGCTCCTCACACCGCTGCTTCTCCAGCGGCGTGAGTTTGGCCAACGCGTATTTGCTGTCCTGTGAGATGGCGTCGAGTTCGGCGACAGTAAAATCCTTGCGCAGCATGAGCGCCGTGAGCACCACGGCGCGCGCATGGACGTCGCCCTCGAGCTTTGCAATCCACCATTCGAGCGATGCCTTGTGCCGCAGGCACCAATACACCAGCTCACCTGTATAGGCGCGGTCCTTCGAGCCGATGAATTTGCGCGCCTTAAAATACTGGTCGATCAGCTTGTCGGCGGGAAAACGCTTTTCGGAATCCCACGACCGGAAAATCTGGTCGAGCAGCTCGATGCTGGCCTGAATGCGCGCGCCGGGGGTCATATGCTGATTATTTGGATTTTTTACTTGTTACCT
>JAGWIM010000060.1 GCA_028873525.1 Pseudomonadota bacterium | reverse complement strand
CTTTCGTAAGATGATGTTGTCATGTGATTTTCCTTTGTGTGGAACCGTCAAGCCCCACTCGAAAATTACGACAACATCATCACTGAATCTATAGGCCAAGCCTTGTGAGTCCACTGGTCAAACCAGTGGCTTACCTGTCAACGAGTTATGGAAACTTCATCAAAGCGCAGCTAATTCTTCCGCCAGTTCGTGCAAGGATATGGCTTCGATACCTTCGGCAATCGGGTAGCGGTCATTGCCGGAGTGGACGACGAAGGCCTTTTTAGGCTGCAAATCTTCAAGCGAATTGTAGAATCCCCGTTCTGGCTTTGCGGTCAGGCCGAGTTTGACTTCGATTGCCCATAGGCCGTGCCGTCCGCCCAGCTCCAGCACCAGGTCGATTTCTGCACCGGCGGCGGTGCCATAAAATCCTGCTTGCACGCGCTCCGGCGCGGCGGCAAGCAATGACTCGATGGCGAATCCCTCCCAACTTTTGCCGACAACGGGATGTCCTGCCAACTCGTTCATGTCACCAATACCAAGCAACGCGTGCAGTAATCCGCTATCGCGCACATAAGTGCGCGGCGATTTCACCAAACGTTTACCGACATTGGTTTGATACGGCGGCAGGCGGCGCACGAGTAATAAATCGACGAGCAGACTGATATAATTCGTCACCGTCGGTGCACTGACAGATAGACCGCCCGCGAGTTTCGAAGCGTTGAGCAATGTGCCTTGATTATGTGCCAGCATCGTCCATAGCCGCTCCAGTATTTCGGCGGGAATACGCGGGCCGAACTGCGGTACGTCACGTTCCAGATAGGTGCGGATAAAACCGCGGCGATTACGGAAACTATCCGCATCATTTTTGGCAAGATAACTATCGGGAAAGCCGCCGCGCAGCCACAGACGGTTTATCACCTTTTCATCGTCACCAATTTCTAACACATTCAGCGGCCCAAGATCGACATATTCAATACGCCCAGCCAAACTCTCACCGGATTGGCGAAGCAGATCAATGGCGGCGGAGCCTAGCACCAGAAAACGCCCCGTACGCTTACCCTTGCGCCGACCTTGGTCAATGAGGCCACGCAGCGTCTGGAATAGCTCCGGCACGCGGTGTATTTCATCAAGAATTACCAGCTTATCTTCATGCCCCTTGAGAAACAACTCAGGGTCGGTCAGCTTATCGCGGTCGGTTTTTGATTCGAGATCAAGATATATGGATGGTCTGGTATCGGCAATTTCATGCGCCAATGTCGTTTTACCCACCTGACGCGGCCCAATAAGCGCCACTGCCGCCTGACGGGACAGGGCATCTTCAACTTTCTGGATGGCGTTACGCGGTATCATCCTTGCATATTAAAAACAAAATTTTCAATTTGCAAGGTTAATATGGGCTATTTTAGCCGCATCTATCCATTAAAGCACCGCGCAATCAACTAGATTATTGCCAGTCGCATATTATGTTGTAGAATCAAAGATTCAAACTGGTCGAGGGGATTCAAACAGCAAGCGCTGACGAAGGCGTTCATGGGACACTGGCGGGGCATTTGCTCACGAATAAATGCAAAATGTGGCAATGGCGTACGAATGGGATTCGAACCGAAGCCTTTGAAATGTTTAGCGGTAATGAGTTGTAACCTATTGTAGTTTATTAACTTTATTGGTCTTGAAAACCGTCGAAGGTGGAAGGAATTTTATGTGGACAGGTGGCCGAGTGGTTTAAGGCAGTGCTCTTGAAAAGCACCGAAGATTCAAAGTCTTCCGTGAGTTCGAATCTCACCCTGTCCGCCACACTTCTTCACCGGCACGGCACCGGAAAAATGCATTCTGGTCCACTGGTGGTCCACTCAGGAATAACGAGTAGCGATAAAGGACTCTCTATGATTTTCCTCATGCCCACTCTTTTTATCTCTCACGGTTCGCCAATGCTGGCGCTGGAGGAAGAACCGACGACGCGATTCCTGCGCAGTTTGTCAGCGCAACTGCCTAGGCCAAAGGCTATAGTGATTGCCTCTGCGCATTGGGAAACAGGTGATCCGATGATCACGGGTTCCGCTAATCCCGAAACCATTCACGATTTTTCCAGTTTTCCGAAAGAACTTTATCAACTCCGTTATCCCGTGCCAGGCGATCCGGCGCTGGCCGAGCATATACAGCTATTGCTTACAAAAGCTGGGTTCAAGGCCGGTATCGATCCAACGCGTGGGCTGGATCATGGTGCATGGAATCCGCTGCTGCTGATGTATCCGGCAGCGAATATTCCTGTGATTGAGTTATCGGTGCAGCCAGAGCGTGATGCTCAATGGCATTACCAAATCGGGCAGGCGTTATCCCCGCTTAGGGAAGAAGAAGTACTCGTTATTGGCACTGGCAACCTTACGCATAATCTGCGCGAAGCATTTCGCGGCCATCATGTGCAAACACCATCATGGGTGAGTGTATTTGCACGGTGGGTTGCGGATAAGGTAGAAAAGAATGATACTGAAAGCCTGCTGAACTGGAAGCATCTTGCGCCGCATGCGCGCGAGAATCATCCGACACCTGAGCATTTCCTTCCATTGTTTGTTGCCCTGGGCGCGGCCGAAAATGTTTCTCAGGTAAAGCGACTGAATGTAGAGATGGCTATGGGCGTGCTTGCGATGGACGTATATGCGTTTGGAAAAATCGGCAATGATAAATTTTACCACTCCGGTAAGAAAATCTCGCCGTAGTTGGATGGTTTGCAAAATTTGTCCAAGCAAATAATGCCCTAACCCATTGTTTATTTATAATTCGTATTTAACCCACGGTTGAATCTTAATGATTGCCGGAACGGCAATTAACGTGCTGTATTTCAATCGTTTTATCTGTTGATTATCCTATTCTTATGCGGTAAAGTTTGGCTGTTTACGATGACGGGTTTCAGTCTATGGCCACGATACAAAAACGCACCAATGCCGAAGGGGAAACGAGCTTCCATGTGCGCGTCCGGCTGCGTGGACATCCGACGCAGACATGCACCTTTGCCCGCCTGACCGATGCCCGCGAATGGGTGCAACAAACTGAAACTGCCATCCGTGAAGGGCGATATTTCAAAACCGTCGAAGCGAAAAAGCACACCGTCGCTGAGATGATCGACCGTTATCTGACCACCATCGAGCAACGTAAGCCGAAGCGGTGCGAAGATGTGCGGCCATATCTTTATTGGTGGCGCAGCCAGATCGGCGCCCATCTTCTTTCGAATGTGACAAGAGCAATAATCATCGAGAAGCGCGACCTGCTGATGCAGGGCAAGGTTATCAATAAGAAACTGAAATCCGGCAGCACCAAGCTGCGTTCGCCGGGCACTGCCAATCGCTATATGGTGGCGCTGTCGACGGCATTCACGATGGCGGTCAACGAATGGGAATGGCTGCAGGATCATCTTCATGCAATGCGGGCCAATACGCTATAAAGTAGATGCCAAGCAGCAGGCAGCGCTGCGGCCTTTCACCCATCAGGTGATCACGCGCTCCACCGCACTGCAAGTCACTCTGCCGGGCGAACAGAAACCTACCATCCAGCAGCTTTATGCCGCCATTGCCTCTAACGAGGCGCGGAACCTGATGATATTTGAGGATGTGCTGAAAGCACTGGAGGCGAAACGCAGTCCATTGATCTTGACGGAACGCAAGGATCACGCGGCGGTGCTGGCGGAACGGTTATCGAAATTCTGCAAGCACGTTATCGTTATGGTCGGTGGGCAGGCAGCGAGACAGCGTACCTTGGTCAAGAATCAGCTTGCTGCCATTCCAGAATCAGAGGAACGACTCATCATTGCCACCGGGCGCTATATCGGGGAGGGATTTGACGATGCCCGCCTGGATACGCTTTTCCTCGCCATGCCGATCTCTTGGCATGGTACGCTCGCGCAATATGCGGGACGGCTACACCGTTTGCATCACGCGAAAAAACAGGTGATCATTTATGATTATGTCGATGCTGCAGTGCCGATGCTCGCAAAAATGGCGGAAAAGCGTAGGAAAGGTTATGAACGGCTGGGGTATCAGATAGGATAAATGCATGACATACGCTGCCACCATCGCTTCCAGCTATAAAGCACCAAAAATCACGCCAGAGTTTCAGCGGGCGTTTGATCTGCTGGAGAGTACGCGGCAGAACGTGTTTCTCACCGGCAAGGCGGGGACAGGCAAGTCCACCTTCCTGCACTATTTCCGTGAACACACGAAAAAGAAAATCGCGGTAGTGGCACCTACCGGCGTGGCGGCGCTCAATGTTGGCGCACAAACGATCCATTCCTTCTTCCGTTTGAAACCCGCCTTTGTTGATGTGACCGCGCTAAAACCCAATCGCTCGAAAGTGCTCAAGGAATTGGAGCTGCTGATTATCGATGAGATATCAATGGTGCGGGCGGATGTGTTTGACGGTATCGACCATAGCCTGCGGCTCGCTCGCAAGAATGATAAGTCCTTTGGCGGTGTGCAGCTATGCGTAATCGGTGATTTGTTCCAGCTTCCGCCAGTGGTTTCGCGTGAAGAAAAAATCTTTTATGCACAGTATTACCCATCACCATTTTTCTTCTGCACCAAGGCGTATGCCGAGGCAAAATTTACTATGGTACAATTCGGCACCATCCATCGGCAGAATGACGGTGCGTTCATCCAGATTCTCAACGCCATTCGCGCTGGCACATGTGATGTAATCGAGTTGGAATCGCTCAACAGCCGCGTCAACCCAAAGGCCACACCTGCAGCCGGAACACTCGTACTTACTACCACTAACGCACTTGCCGAAGACATCAATAACACGAAATTGGCAAAATTGCCTGGCATGATACGCATGTATGAAGGCAAACTCAGTGGCGATTTTGGCATGAAAGGCGGCCGCCTTCCTGCGCCGGAGGAATTGGCACTGAAAATCGGTGCGCAGGTGATGTTCGTCAAAAACGATAGCGATGGGCGCTGGGTCAACGGCACCATCGGCATGGTGCAGAAACTTGGCTCAGATAGCATTACCGTAAGCATTGGCGACACAGTGTATGAGGTAGAGCCGGAAAAATGGAAAACCATCGGATATGAGTTCAACGAGGAACAAGGCAAAATCGTCGAGAAAACACTCGGCACCTATACGCAATTTCCGATCACGCTCGCCTGGGCGATCACCATCCACAAAAGCCAAGGCAAAACGCTTGAGCGCGTCATCATCGATCTCGGCACCGGTGCTTTCGCCGCTGGTCAGCTTTATGTCGCCCTCTCACGCTGCAAATCCCTCGCTGGTATCGCCCTCAAGCAGCCCATCACCTATGCCGACATACGCTGCGACGTGCAGGTAGTGGAGTTTATGCGGAAACTAAGCGGCCAGACTTAACGGTGCTCATTTTCTTCTCTTCCCGAACTGCGCGGAATTCCGATTCATCGCCACGGTAAAAGGAAATATCGCCCTGCAATTCTTCCCCTTCAAGTGTTCCGTATATGTCGCCGGAAGCTTCGTCCATCTCGGCGCAGCCATCCCATTCGCTGTTAAAATAGGTTTGCCCAAGCGCGATCTGAAAGCTGCCTTCGACCGTGCCAAACTGGAATTCGCCGTTCCCCTTATCATCAATCGTAATATGCCCGGTGCCGCACAGGTTTATATATTCCTGATCCCATAATTCCATCCAGATGATTTTCCATCTGCCCTTGAATAGATTGTTTGTATTATTCATATTTAGCTCCTCAACATGGGCAAAATCTATGACACAACAACATACGCTGCAATCGTTTCTATCGGCACGCTACCTGCGCGAATGGGCGGGCGACAAAGTATTCGGCCGGGGCGAAGATTATTATCATGAAAATTGCGTAAATTTGCTCAACCATACATCGCAGCAGGCAATTGCTGAAGTAGAAGGATCGCAACCCTACCGTGTCGAGTGGAAACTTGCTGGCCCCACCGCAATGGCGGATTGCACATGCCCTGCTATGCCGCAATATGGTTTCTGTAAGCATGC
The DNA here is from genome assembly GCA_028873525.1 of Pseudomonadota bacterium. Taxonomy (GTDB): domain Bacteria; phylum Pseudomonadota; class Alphaproteobacteria; order Rickettsiales; family SXRF01; genus JABDCD01. The sequence goes on along the minus strand of JAGWIM010000060.1, from coordinate 6,066 downwards.
CGTGGCGCTGGGACTCATGCTAATCGATTCATCGCCACCGAGGGAGAATGCTCGCAAAGCACATGAACCGGCGGATCATTTCAGCGAAAAATATCCCAATATCGCCGGGTGGGTCAAAGACGGCTGGATAGAGATTGGCCGCGATGGAAATAGCACTTCCTTGATCCGTGTATTGGACGAGGGCGGGTTACCGTCGGTACGGAAACCTATCAGGGCAAAGAATATCCCGGCATGAAGGCTTTTTGCACCGAGCTGCAAACCGAGCGTATGTTCCGGGTGGATAGGATTTTGAAGGTGGAGAAGGTCGCATGATTACTACGGATGTTTATTTTGTTTCCTGTGTTGGCCAGAAACGTACCACGCCTGCTCCTGCCAAAGACCTCTACATCTCCGACTGGTTCAAAAAAGCGCGTCATTATGCGGAAAATGCAGGCTACCCGTGGTTCATCCTGTCGGCGGAATATGGGCTGGTTGATCCACATCAGGTCATCTCTCCCTATGAAAAAACATTGAACACTATGCCGGTGGTTACGCGCAGGCAATGGGCACAGAAGGTCGGCGCGCAGCTGGACAAAACGATGCCGCAGTTGAAACGGGCGGTTTTTCTTGCTGGGAGCCGCTATCGCGAGTTTCTTGGCGATCATTTGCAGCAGCGGGGAATTATAGTGGAGGTGCCGATGGAGGGTCTGCGTATCGGCGAGCAACTTAGCTGGCTGGCGCAGCGTGTCTGATGGATACTGTTGAGGGGGGACAAATTGTCCCCATCCTTGCAGTTTGTCGGTTATTCCGATGAACTGGGTAACATCGGCAAAAATATCGGCAATTTATAGTCATTGATTATTAATATATTGCTGTTATAATTAAATAAATATCGGCATAAATATCGGCATTTATTATGACAGAAACGCCCACATTAATGGAGCCAATGCTCCCTGACGAAGGGAATAAACGGCTGGAAGATTTGGCAACAGAGTTGGTTGGCAAGGCGAGTTCGCTTGCCTCCAGTTTGCGGCCAGAGGTACGCGCATCGGTGGGCGACTTGGTGCGCTCGATGAACTGTTATTACAGCAACCTGATTGAAGGGCATAATACGCACCCGCGCGATATCGACCGCGCCATGAAAGCAGATTATTCAACCGATACCAAAAAGCGTGAATTACAGTTGGAAGCCAGAGCGCATATTGAAGTGCAGCGCATGGTGGATGCGAGTGATATTGATGCCCTGGTGTCATCTGAAACTATTTGCTGGATTCATCGTGAATTTTGCAGCCGCTTGCCGGATGAACTCTTATGGGTCACAAATCCTGATTCAGGTAAAAAAATTAAAGTTGTGCCTGGGCTGCTTCGGGATGGTGAAGTGCAAGTAGGCAGGCACTTGGCGCCTCTTGCCGATTCCCTGCCGCTATTCTTAATGCGTTTTACCGAAGCCTACGCACCAGAAAAACTCTCTAAGCTGCGTCAGATTATTGCCGTTGCGGCATCCCACCACCGCTTATTGTGGATTCACCCGTTTTATGACGGTAATGGCAGGGTAACACGCCTGTTTTCGCATGCGTATCTTCGCCATATTGGTATCGGTAATAGTCTGTGGTCAATCTCCCGCGGACTTGCGCGGCGAGTAGAGGAGTATAAATCACTGCTGATGCAGGCAGATGAACCACGCCGTGGTGATCTGGATGGGTGCGGTAGCTTAACCGCCACTGGCTTGCTTAATTTCTGCATTTTCTTTTTGGAAATCTGCATTGATCAGGTGGATTATATGGCCTCCATATTGGAGCCCAGCGAATTACTGCGCCGTATGCAGCTATACTGCGAAGATGAAATCCGCGCCGAACGCCTGCCAAAAGGCAGCTTTGATCTGCTGCGCGAAGCCCTGCTTGCGGGAAGTTTTGAGCGCGGGAAAGCGGATGCGATTACGGGTTATAAAGAACGTCAGGCCCGCATGGTGCTGGCAGATTTGGTAAGCAAAGGGCTACTCGTTTCTGATTCACCGAAAAGCCCCGTTCGCCTCGGCTTTCCTATTGATGTAGTGGAGCGTTGGTTCCCCAAACTTTATCCGGCGGTGTAGCCTGTTCAAAGTCTGGATGTTCCAAGAGTTTCATAAATTAGAATCGTTTCTTTGCATACCACGCGCGCGCATTCGGTAGGGTATCGGATGAGGATCTCCGAACGCTGGATGAGGCTGGACGGAAGGCCTTCCGCCAAGCGGCTTAAAAACGTTGTTATTCAATACTATATTCCTTTCGCTTCCCAAATAAGGGGTTGTTAATTCTTTGTGGATAGTGTATTATCTATAAATGCCATATTTATTTATATAATAGATAATATATTATCCCTTATGTTGAAAACCACGCAGGAAATCATGCAGGATATTGCCGCCCGCGCCAAGGCACGGAGGCTGGCGCTAAACCTTACCCAGATGGGGCTGGAAGACCGTTCCGGCGTGAGCCTCGGCACCATCAAGCATTTCGAACACACCGGCAAGATCGCGCTCGAATCGTTGCTCAAGCTCTCCCTTGCGCTCGACTGCCTGCAGGACTTCGAGCAGGCGTTTGCCGCGCGCGCCACCATGCCGCAGAGTCTTGACGATCTGCTCAAACAACCCAGGCCGCGCAAGCGAGGGAGCATCACATGAGCTATACGCCCGTTTCATTGGTGCATGTGTCGCTGGCGACTTCCGGCAAGCCACAGAAAATCGGCAGGCTGGCGCTTCAAGGTCGCCGCATTTATTTTGAATACGATGCCGACTTTCTGCAAAGCGGGCTGGAGATATCGCCGTTCAAATTGCCGCTGAAACCCGGCGTCACCGTTTGCGAAGACAGCGTGTTCGAGGGGCTGTTCGGCGTATTCAACGATAGCTTGCCCGACGGCTGGGGACGCCTGCTGCTCGACCGCCAGGTGCGGCGTCACGGCATCGCGCCGGAGCTGCTCACGCCGCTCGACTGCCTTACCCATGTCGGCCAGCATGGCATGGGCGCGTTGGTCTATGAGCCAAATGTCAGCAAGCATATGGATTCCAAGCCGGATATTAGCCTCGATTATCTGGCCGAAGAAACTGCGCAAGTGCTGGAAGGCGAAGCGGAAGACGTGATTGACGAACTGCTCGAGCTTTCCGGATCATCCGCCGGCGCGCGGCCGAAAGTGATGGTGGGCGTAAGTCCCATCGACAGCCGCATTATCCACGGCAGCCACAAACTGCCGAGAGGCTTTAGCCCTTGGATAATAAAATTCGCTTCTTCCAACGATGCGCGCGACATCGGGCCGATAGAATATGCTTATAGCCTGATGGCGCATGCCGCAGGCGTGGAGATCATGTCGACGCATCTGTTCCCGGCAAAGAAAGGATACGGCTATTTCGGCGTGCAGCGCTTCGACCGCCAGGAAGATGTGCGCCTGCACATGCATACCGTTTCCGGCCTGCTGCACGCCGATCACCGCCTGCCGTCGCTCGATTACGAAAGCGTATTGCGGGTCGGGCTGACGCTCACGCGCGACGCGCGCCAGGTGGAGAAGCTATTCCGCCTGGCGGCGTTCAATGTGTTTGCCCACAACCGCGATGACCATGCAAAGAATATCGCTTTCCTCCTGGACGGCAGCACATGGCTCGTCGCCCCGGCTTACGATCTCTCCTTTTCCGGCGGCCCCGGCGGCGAGCACAGCACCACCGTCATGGGCGAAGGCAAAGCGCCGGGTGCGGAACATCTCAAGAAATTAGCGGAAAAATTCAGCATCAATAATGCCGACGCCATCATCGATCGTGTCCGTGCCGCCATCGCCGACTGGCCGAAATTTGCCGACAAGGCCAGCGTGAGCAAGATATCCAGGGAGATGATTGGGAAGGTGATAAATAAATAGTGGGCGGGAATTACTGCACCACCGCCTTATATTGCTCTGCACGATCAGCCAGCACCTCGCCGGCAAACCAGATGCCGATATCGTTGGCGATGTCCTTTCGTTGCTGTTCGGAAAGCACTGCTTTCCCATCAGCCGTGAGACGTAATCTCCTTGCTTGCGAAGCTTTACCCACTCGGCAAACGTCCGCAAATGCACCCCGAAAACCTCGCTGACTTCGCTTTGCAACCTCCGGCTCGCGTCATAATACTTAAGCGCTTTCTCCCGTAAATCATCGCTGTAACCATAGGTCATAGAAACCTCCTATGACCTTAACCGTATCACATAAAATATATGTAGTCACTTGATTAGTTAGCTATAGTATTTCATAGAACTCAGCCGCATTCACATACATTCCTAATTGGGCTGATGGCGGTAATGCAGATGGCTGGAAACTTGGCGACCGCAAGGTCTAAAAAAGCCTACGATGCTGCAGAAAGAAATAACGCAGACACAAGACGGGAAACCATCAAGGCAACCGATGCACCGCTGAAGCAGCCTTAAGTAAACAAAAGAACGCGATTACGCTTTCAGCGCCTTCACCAGATCTTCCGTCACCTTCCTGGCGTCGCCGAACAGCATCATGGTGTTGTCCTGGTGGAATAGCTCGTTCTCGATGCCGGCGTAGCCCGCCGCCATGCCGCGCTTGACGAAGATAACGGTCTTCGCCGCGCCGACATCCAGCACCGGCATCCCGAAAATCGGGCTTTGAGGGTTGTTCTTGGCCGCCGGGTTGGTGACGTCGTTGGCGCCGATGACATAAGCCACGTCGGCGGTGGCGAATTCATTGTTGATTTCCTCCAGCTCGAATACGCTGTCATATGGCACGTTGGCCTCGGCCAGCAGCACGTTCATATGCCCGGGCATCCGCCCCGCCACCGGGTGAATGGCGTATTTCACGCTGATGCCTTCTTTCTCCAGTTCAGCCGCCATTTCGCGCAAACTATGTTGCGCCTGCGCCACCGCCATGCCGTATCCCGGCACGATGATGACCGATGACGCATTTTTCAGCAGGAAAGCTGCGTCTTCGGCGCTGCCCGCTTTCACCGGCTTGTCGGACTTGTCTCCCTGCGCTGAAGCTCCGGGAGATGAACCAAATCCGCCGAAAATCACGTTGATGATCGAGCGGTTCATCGCCTTGCACATGATGTAGGAAAGAATCGCGCCGCTTGAGCCTACCAGCGCGCCGGTGATGATGAGCAGCGGATTCCCCAGCGTGAAGCCGACGCCGGAGGCCGCCCATCCCGAATAGGAATTGAGCATCGAGATGACGACCGGCATGTCCGCCCCGCCGATCGGCACGATGAGCAAAAAGCCGATGGCAAACGCCAGCCCGGTCATCAGCATGAAGATATACCGCGACTCGCTGAGGCAGAACATGATAAGCAGGAATAAAATTAAAGCCGCCAGCGCGGCGTTGACGATGTGCTGGCCTTTGAATCGCAACGGCTTGCCGGAAAGAATCCCCTGCAATTTGGTAAAGGCGATGACCGATCCGGAGAAGGTAACCGCACCGATGACCGCTCCCAGGCTCATCTCGATCAGCCGCCCGCCGGGAATATTCCCGGGGCTGCCGATGCCGTAGGACTCCGGCGACCACAGCGCGGCTCCGGCAATCAGGGTTGCGCTCATTCCAACCAACGAATGAAACGCCGCCACCAATTGCGGCATCGCCGTCATCCGGATTTTGCGGGCAATAATGCTGCCGATGATGCCGCCGATCAGGATGCCGAACAGTATCAGGCTGTAATTCGCGATCTGCGGCAGGCAGATCGTGGTGATGATGGCAATCGCCATTCCCGCCATGCCGTAGATATTTCCGCGACGCGCCGTCACGGGTGACGACAGCCCCTTCAGCGCCAGGATGAACAGCACCGAGGAGACGAGGTAGAGAAGGTAGGAGCTGGAGGTCATATTTTTAATCCTGCAACGCACGAAATGTGTGTGCAGGATCTTTTATGTTGATCCAGATACTGTGTTGCCGTTTCGTGTCCCACAGGATTTATACTTTCTTCTTCCAATAGCAGATCAGCGACAGCACGATACCGGCGCCGATGCCCTGGATCATGTCGCCGATGAACCATTTGATGGCCAGCTCTCCGGGGATTGGCGTCCAGATGTAACTACCGGCGCACAACGTGCCCATCAGCAAGCCAATGATCGAACCGAAGCAGA